>NZ_JAKZEQ010000049.1:0-15298 GCF_022549155.1 Lactiplantibacillus sp. ME-2 | reverse complement strand
CAACTTGTATAATCGTGACTCCAAAAAGCACCACAGTAAGCATGGTTCAAATTGGTTAACGTTTGATACTTTTTTTGAACCCAATGACGAAAGGCTTGCTGGCACAAATCACAGTAACAAGCACCGCCATATTCATTAGAGATATGCCATAGCAGCAAGCTTGATCGTTGACCGTAACGTTCCGCCAACTTCTGGTTAATCATTTGAACCTTTTCTCGGTAAACTGGCGATGTGTAACAGTGATTATGTCGCTCGCCGAATTGATTTCGCTGTCCGTGTTCATTGACACGTAACACTTCTGGATATTTCTCAGCTAACCAGCGTGGACGAGCCCCGCTTGGCGTCGACAAAATGATCTTAGTCCCTTGGGCTTCGGCACGATCGAAAATTTGATCTAACCAGCTAAAATCATACTGCCCCTCAGCAGGCTCTAACTTGTCCCAAGCAAAGATTCCCAATGTCACCGTATTTAACTTAGCAGCCTTAAACGCTTTAAAATCCTGCTTAATCACCTCGGGTTTGTCAAGCCACTGGTCTGGATTATAATCACCACCATGCAAAAATTCTGTTGTCTTTAATGGATTGGACATTCAAACGCACCCTCACTTCTATCAACTTAATTACGCTTTAACAGCTCTTATGATAAGCGCTTTCATTTACGAATGTAACCCGTTTTACTAAAATAATTACTAAATATCAGTAAACACTATTTACGTTTTGTTTATATTCATTACTGCTTTTATTAGCGCTAATGAAAGCGTATTATTATAAGTGAAGCTTTTTAACTCTGGTAATCATCTGTTTAGTAACTTGTTTGTCGAAAGGAGTCTTCCACTGTGCCGACTATTCGTGAAATTGCCGCTAAAGCGGGCTATTCACCGGCAACCGTCTCACGGCTGTTGAATAATGATCCGTCATTTTCAATCTCGGATCACGCTCGCAAAAAAATACTACAAACTGCTCAAAACTTGAATTACGAACAACCAAACACCACTCACGGCCTTGCCTATCAGGTAGCTACAATCTTCGCTGTCCAACCAAAACAAGAACTTGAAGATATTTATTTCAGTAATTTGCGTCAGAGTCTCGTTGAACACGGAAAACAGGCTAATTTAAAGCTCACCTTTTATCCGGATATCGACCACATTCCCCACGACATCGACGGTGTGATGGCAGTTGGCGAATTCGATTCTGATGCGCTCCATAAATTGCGCCAGCTAACACCCCACAGAATCTTCGTTGATTCCAATCCAGACCCGCATCACTTCAATTCGGTACAGCCTAACCTCCAAGCAATTACCGAACAAGCCATCGATCAATTGATAGCCGCAGGTGATACGCCCATTGGTCTCATTAACGGCGGCTACTGGAATAAAGATCAACAAGTCACCCATCAACAAGATCCGCGCCAAAAATACTTTGAAAGTCGGCTACGCGAGTTACAACTATTTGATTCGCGGTTTCTATTCATTGGTGGTGAATTCTCCGTTGCAAGTGGCTATCGCTTGGGACAACAAGTCGTGCAATCGTTGAGTAAACAAGCATTGCCCAAAGGGTTCTTAGTCGGTTCAGATCCGTTGGCCGTGGGTGTCTTACAGGCTTTCAATGAAAACAAAATCACAGTCCCCACTGATACCGCAATTATTAGTATTAACGATATCGACATTGCGCGCTACGTTTCACCACCATTGACGACTTTCCATATTGACACAGACGACTTAGCCGCACAGGCTATCACAACATTGAAAGATACGATTATTTTTGACCGTTCACAGAAGCGCATGGTATTAGTTGATGCTAAATTAATTTATCGGAAAAGTTTTGTGAAACCGACGAATAAATCATAGTTTGACACAAATCAAAGACACTTTTGGTATGCACTTGCTTCAACAAGCGCATACCAAAAGTGTCTTCTAAATTAACCCATTAAAATAATGACGGCTACACTGGGACCACCGCAGTTCTATTAGGTTCCAAAGATTGTCTTTGCCCATCCACAATCAATGTCCCACCAGCTCGGCTAGCAGTGACTGATAGTTGGTGTTGATCTTTTACGACAGTCACGGTACCGCCTTTAATGGGTAACACGGTGTGTAAATGATGAAATTCTGATAACTCAGGCTTGATCTCAAAAGTCTGGTATCCTGGAGCCGTGGGCCGTAATCCTACAAAATGACGACCTAATAAATATATCGGACTGGCTCCCCAGGCATGGCACAGGCTCTTACCATAGGGATCACCATACATGGCATACATATCCTTGCCATGCTGCGACGGATCGAATTCTTCCCAGAAGGTCACGGCCCCGCGATCTAACATGCCGCCCCAATAGTCTAATAAAACTTGGTAAACACGGTGTTGTTCCCCCAGCTTACATAAAGCATCTTGTTCAAAAAACTTAAAATACGGCGTGGTAATTTGAGTAATCGCATTATTCAACAAAACATTCTTTAAAATTAATTGTTGTTTGTTCTCATCAACAACGTCAAACAAAATGGCAAAAATATTAGTATGACGAGTAACGTGCCGCTTACCCGATTCATAACTATCAATAAATGCTCCTTGTTCATCATCCCAAAAGTATTTCATTAAGTTCTTAAACAACTGGTCATACTTCGCTTGGTAGCCCGCCACATCTTTGCCTAAGACCTCACCACAAGTCATAATTGTCTTGTAATCTTCAAGTAATAAGATTTGTTCAGCCGCCACGGTACCCTGTTTATCCATTTCTGACCAATCGACAAAGATCCAGTCATTTTTCCGACCATAAATAAAACCATGCTCATTTGTCTGTTGAATAAAGTATTGCACCATACTCTCTAACTTAGGGTAAATAATTTTGAGAAATTCACGGTCACCCGTCATCTGGTAATGATTTAGAACACCAATCACCCACAACATGGAATAGTCAACAATTGTATTCATATGTTGCTTAATATCATCTTGCCCACGCAACGCTAATAACGTCCGTTTATCAATATCTTCGTTGAAGAAAGAATATTGATTGATAAAATTAGCTTGGTACGCGTCACCAGCCCAAATCCACCGATCACGTTTGATCCCATCGATAAAGAACAAGTCACTGCAAAGGTTTAACGTTTCCGTCGCTACATTCCAAATTTGATTGATCAACTTATTATCAGAGGTAAAACTGGAGGGATTATTTTTAGGAATATATTCGTGCATAGCAGTTAATTCAATGTCACCTAACTGACAATGAGGCACAAAGACATATCGAAACGCACGTTTACGAACCTTTGTTGTAGCTGTAACGTCCGACTGCTTGTAATAACACATCTCAACATCCCGTGCTTCAGTTTCGGACTCCCCGTAACATAGTGTAACTGGCCCATTCGTTTTGACTGTGACAGTTCCATTCACAGCGCGACCAAAATCATATAAAACGCCACCATCAACTGCTTGTTGTGCTTTGGCCACTACTTTTTCTGTCCGATATTCAATCACATTAGGATCCTGGTTACGGTCAGTGTAGAGAATATCGTGACCAGCGGGTAATGTGGTGACAAAATTGCTAGCTAGCCAACCACTATCAGATTTGATAATCTCACCAACAATATAAATTGTCGGCAATCCCTGAACGTTACCAACAAACACTTGAATATCAGTCGCACCCGCATCACAATTAATCGCATGATTTAAGCGATACTTAGTGCCATTAACATCAACATAGCCCGTTCCTTTGGCGAGTACTGTAAATTGTGTGGATTCTTTTAAATCATAGTGCCGTTTAAAATTAACATTACGGTTGCAATCATCAATATACCAATAGGCAGGCCAACCCATCCCACGTTCTTCACGTTTAAAATTTTGTAACATTCCTTGGTGGATTTCAAAATCACCAGGATACCATAACCAAACAGCCTCTTTTGACATGAGCATTATCCTCCTTGATTTTAAATAAATAAGCCCGGCAATGCCCGGCTTACATTTTTAATTCTTAGTAATATTAATCAGTTTATTCAGAAACCGTTTTCATCGTTGGGTCTTTTAAACCGGTCTTCTTAATAATAGCGACAATGATCACTGCACAGGCACCGAATAGCACCGTACATCCAACCATAATCCATAATAAGAGTTGCGGCGAATATCCCATTAATGTTGGCGTTACTAGTGAGAAAGCAGCGGTCAGCACCCGAACTAAGCCATAAGAAAAGCCCGTCATCGTTGCCCGTGCATCCACTGGATAGAAAGTCTGACTCCAAATTTTATAAAGGGCCTCACCACATAATACTGTGCTACCAGAGTAGAAAATATAAACAACGGTGAAAATCTGCCAGTCATCACTAAAGATCCCTGCAGTCACAAAGGAAAGCAATGCTACGGCAATACCTAAATACATCACTCGGTAGCGATACCTAGTGTCTGAAACCTTTAAATAGATCAGGTTAACTAACAGACACACGATATTGGCAATTAATGCCACGATTGTCGAATAGGCTTGCGTACGGCCATCAACAGTCACTAAGAAATAGTTAACAAATGACCCCCACGTATTGGCCGGCAAATTCCAAAATAGATAAAAAACAGTTAGTAGAATCATTGGTACTAACAAACCACCTGTTCGCAATAGCTGACCTAATCGATACTTCTTAACCGATTGACCGTTAGATGCACAGTCCACATGTTCATGGTCAACTAAGTCTGTTTCAATCTGTTTAAAACGCTTTGAAAAGACCCGCACGCACCAATTAATAATTGCCACTAATCCAATCCAACCAAATAAGGCTGCCGGGCTTCCCATACCACTGTTAGCAGTTATAAAACCAATAAACTGTGACAACAAAATGCCCATCGTCCAAAAAATCTGAGTTGAAGAAATTGCCCGACCATAAACTTTACTAGACATCCGTTCCGAAATAACCGCCAATGACGTTGGTAAATCAGCACCAGAGGCCAAACCAGCAATCACAACACCAATAATCAATATCGTCGTATTTTGTGCAATCGCAATAACAAACGAACCAATCGCGACAAAAAAGATATCAGCATTAAACACCGCGACCCGGCCAAATTTATCCGACAGCCAGCCGCCCACAAATGAACCAATCGCAACCGCAACCGTCAGCATAGTACTTAGTAGTCCGACCATCCAGCTATTCAGTGCTAAATATTTTGTCCAGATAGGTAGCGCTACTCCCAGACTAACGAGCAACGCTGCATCCATATAGGAAGCTAGACCAGCAACAATTATTAAGAGTACGTTTGCTTTACTCAGCTTTACTTTTTCGTCAACCATCGCAGACACTCCTCCTAAACGAGGTACTTATTAATCAAGTACACCGGTGTACAGCTCCAAGCATGACAATAACTATTTAAAATGGGACTCCCATACGGCGAATAATCAGGTTGATTAGGATCAAATGCTTCCCAATAAGTATCCGCACCTAGCGTAACCATTTTGCCCCAATAATCTTTCATTAATTGGACGGCCTCTTGCTTTAAGCCTGCTTCAAATAATGCTTCCGTAATATGGTGATACATATACGGCGTTGCAATACCAGTAATTGGAAACAGTTTCGTGACGGTCGTTTGCATAAGCGCCGTGGTTTGCTCAGGATTCAAAACATGTGCTAGTGTCATCCACACTTGGCTTGCCACATTAACTTCACGCTGATCCCCTGAGACAAATAACCCCGATTGCGAATCAAACAATTGAGTTTTAGCGTACTGGTTTAATTTACGCAGTATCGCTGTATAGGTCTCTAAGCTTGTATCATTAACCAGTTCCGCAAGCGTAATAAATTGTTTTAGCGTATAAATAATAATGGCCTGCCCAGCCGTTTCTTTGTCAAAATCATTTGACCAGTCGATGAAAACCGGATTTTCTTCAGTCAATTTCAATTTACCTTCAGAAGTAACTTGTGCCAACGCCAAATCCATTTGATTTTTAGCAACACGATATAAATCATTCAAAACTGTTTTATCAGAACTAAACGCCTCATAATCAGCCAAAATTGAAATAAAGAATAGACTGTAATCAAACAAGAAGGTGTCATCTGGAACTGCCGTTGGTTTAGTAAAAACATTGGCAGGAATCCGGCCAGCCGTTGTAGGCATCGCACCGAACAAATACAGACACCGCTTGACCAGATCTGTATCTTTGAACGTTGCATAATTGGCCAATGCTTGTAGCCGAAGATCACCAATCCATAATCGCCGATCGCGCTTTGGTCCATCTTCAAAGACATCCTGCATACAATCAGCTAATGTTTTCAAGCCAACCTCATAAATCCGTTGTAATTGTGCATCGGCTAATTCCGGTTGATGCACTGTCGCAGTGTCTACCGCACTTGTCGCCGTGACCACTGGATTGCTAAAAACAGCTCGCCATTTTGGTGACGTATCAACAACTGTGATCTCAGCATAACGAAAACTATAGCGTCGTGGTAACGTCAGCGTGGTTGGCAGCACATCTAAGTGAACAGTTTCTTCTTGAATCCAAGATTTGCTCAACCAACCGTCGTAATCTTCACTCTTGCGTGCTAATTCTGCAGGCATTTCAGCAAACTTAATCTTAAAACATAGTGGTGCATCCATTGGTGAACCAACAGCGTTAATATTAATACTAAATTGACCAACCTGATGATCGCCAAAATCTATGATAATTTGGTTGTCACGTTTCAACTCATAACTTGATAATCGTTCAATAGGTGCAATTTGTTTGACACCCCATCCTTCAAGGTATTGCGTATCACGCTCGAGCGCCACAATCGATGCCGCCTTAACTTGGGTTTCTTTCAGTATTGGCCGATAACTTGCCGACTTGTCTAATAATGCTTGATTATGCCGAAATTGAACATCATTATTGATTTGAAAAGTAAACGCCATCTCTTCCACTCGCTTTCTAAATACTTTGTTTAAAAGTTATTAATACCATGTTTCTTTTCCAATCGCATCATTGTCAGCCCTGCTACAAAGCTAATAAAGACAATGGCAGCGAACCCAAACATCGTGTTACGAATTGCTGATGGCACAACTAACGCAGGTGTAATTAAGGCAAATAGGCCACAACATACCCGTGAAAAGCCATTAATAAATCCTTGAACTGATGCCCGAACTTCAACTGGAAATGCTTCCTGTGTCCAAACTTTATACATCGCTTCACCAGCAATATTATTCCCAATGTTGTAACAGCCAATCGTGATGACAATTGGCCATAACGAATGACTACTCATTGCTAGTCCGAGCATTGCCGAAAATTGAACGGTAATCCCAACTAAGAAGAACTTATTACGATACTTACCCCCAGCGACTGATGCAAAAGCCATGGTTGCCAACAACGAGATAAAGTTTAGGACTATCCCAGCACCAGTTGCGAAACTTTGACTCGCATGTGCTTGAACCAGCGTAAACGTTTGAAACTGTCCGAACGTATTGGCCAGTAGATTCCAGCAAACATAGAAGATTAAAATACTGAAGAAGAATGCCATAAAGCGTCCCTTGTTGGCACCAGCGAAGACCGTCTTAATCGAGACCTTCTCTGTTGTCTGTGAAGCTGCTTC
Organism: Lactiplantibacillus sp. ME-2; assembly: GCF_022549155.1. Classification (NCBI taxonomy): domain Bacteria; kingdom Bacillati; phylum Bacillota; class Bacilli; order Lactobacillales; family Lactobacillaceae; genus Lactiplantibacillus; species Lactiplantibacillus sp. ME-2. The sequence goes on along the minus strand of NZ_JAKZEQ010000049.1, from coordinate 7,775 downwards.
GCGATCAATACGCCGTTGTTCACCTTCTTCATGAAATGCTCGGAACTTAGTTGAAAAAGTCCGCCATGCCCAAGTAATCAAGGCAAAAATTGCTAAAATCGAAAAAACAATCCGAGCACCGGAAGCACCGGCCATTTTAGAAACAATAAAGGCACAAACATAAGACATGAAAACCCCAATTTGCCAGAAGATTTGCGTCGACGATACTAAACTAGCCGAGGTCTTATCATCCGGTGCATCATGCGAAACTACGGTTAAACTAATTGGTAAATCAGCACCCGAAGCTAACCCGGTAATGATGACGCCAATCAAAAGCATGATATAATTATTCGAGAAAACACAGATCAAGGCGCCAATCGCATAAATCAGGTTTAACCAATTAAACGATTTAACTAGACCAAAAGATTTTGTTATCTGTCCTGCTAATAAGGATCCAATTGCAATTGCAAAAGTTAGTGCACCTGAAATAATACCAACTTGACTGTTAGTAAGACCTAGTCCGTTCTGCCACACTGTAATAGTCGCGGATAAGCCAACGATAATTCCTGATCCTAGAATGGAACCAATTCCTGCAGCTACTGCTAATGGCCGATATTTTTTCACCATTGAAGTTGACGTCTCGCCGTTATTCATATGAAGAACCTCCCTTTATTTATACGAATATTGTAAGCGATTACTGTAAGGGGTACCATATCTCAACTACATGAATGATCGTGCAAAATCACAGGTTGTACTAAACGATAAATATTAAAGAAGGTTAGTATTAATGACTAGTAAATTTCTCAATTACGAATTATTTGCTCTGACACCGGCTGAGCTAAAGCAACGCCAATCACATGGTAACGTTAACTACATGGACTTAGACTATGTGAATAATCCGATTCCCCAGATGCCCCGCTCAGATTTTTTTAAGCACGGTGATATTGCTGTTACCAAAAATAATCGCTTTTCCTATGTTCCAGCTCACACGCATAGCTTTATTGAGCTTAATTATATGTATGCTGGCACTTGTACTCAGTATATTAATGGCGAAAAAGTGACCCTCCATCAGCACAACCTAATTTTGATGGATAAAGACATTGTTCAGCAAATTGAATCAACGGGCAGTAATGATATTTTGATTAACATCTTGCTCAAGAATGACTCAACGATGAACCAACTTTTCGACTATATTGCCGTTTCAACCAATGAAATCACTCAATTTTTATATAATGCATCCCACATCAATACGTTGCACAACAACTTTATTCTGTTTGACTTAACACACCAAGAAGTTGCCATCAATTTAGTTGAAAGTTTAATTATCAAGGGCCTTACAAAGAGCCGCCAACGTAATAAATCAATGGGCCTGCTGCTATCTACATTAATTCTTGAATTATCGCAATCGATTGAGCAAGAATACATTAACTTTTCTGACAATACGGACGACAATCTTTTGCCAATCATTCAGTACATCAATCAGAATTTCGCCAGCGTGACATTACGTGATGTCAGCGCCAAGTTCTCTTATAATACGAATTATCTGGGTAACAAATTAAAAGAAGCGACGGGCAAGACCTTTAAAGAACTTGTTGACCGCCGCCGAATTTCTGCTGCCCAAAATCTGATGATCAAAACTAACTGTACACTCGCTGACATTTGCGACATCATCGGATATCAAAACACCTCATCACTCTTTCGTCTGTTTAAAAAATACCTAAAGACCACCCCATCCGAATATAAACGAAAAGTTAGTGGCCCACTCAAGCAGTAAAATTGACCGCTGCGACAAACGTCATATATCTCACTAAACTAAAACAACAAGTGCACTCAGATTAGAAATTTCCGAGTGCACTTGTTGTTTTAATTTAAGACCATTCTTAGTATCACGACTAACAATAATTGATCTATTTGGTTAGTACTTCCAGGAACACCTGTGCCATCATCTCAGCATCATCTTGAATTGACGCTTGCATGTAAGCATCCTGCTGTGCCTGGGTATAGTTGATGTCAAAACCATGCTGCCAAGCCAAAACCTCAGTAAACAGCCGCGTCGTGCGGCCATTACCTTCCCGAAACGGATGAAACATGTTGATTTCGGTGACAACTTGTCCCAACGCCTGTGCAAGCTGTTCCCGATCATTCGGTAACATCGCAAAATTATCGAGTTGGCGTTGAATATCCATCTCAGCATTACCAAATAAAGCCACCGGGTGGAAAAACGTCACCACGCCATTCGCAGTCTTGTTGAAATCAACTTCGCGATAGTGACCGGCCCAGTCGTAAATTTCACCGAGCAAAAACCCATTGATCAATTTTAGCTCTCCAATTTGACGTCCTGTCAATTGATGAGAGTCTGGCAGAAGATAGTGATTGCGGGATAATTGCTGTTGCCGTTGCGTACTCACTTTGTACTCAATTTTCTGCAAAGTAGCCGCTTCAGTAATGCCTAAGCGATTTTTCAAAATACCGTTTGGTTGTAGGTAGTCCGCCCATACCTTTCTCATTCGGCTTTACGATTGGTCGAAGTACGTATTCTTGCTAGCATCTCTTGTGCGCTAATCGGGCCTTCGTCATAGAAACGACGAGCGTCTTGAACATCTTCCTTAGTCGGCTCAAAACCCTCATACATATTGCTGATAATTGCATTCATGGTCGCCCGGTATTCCTCTTGATTCCGAAACTGCACACCCATGATGGTGAACTTCTGATCATCGTGTTCTAAATACATAATCGTATTCTCCTCCTCGAGGTTTGTCAGTGCGGTATACACCGCATCGTCCGTAGCCAAAATCTGAATCAAACGTACCGCGGTGCCACTTGGTTGGTAGTCCGCTTGTTCCCAGTGCTGCACCGTTCTAACCGAGGTGTTGAGTAACTTTGCCAGCTTTGCCTGACTAATTTGGTAATGTTGCCGAATCTCCTTAAGGATTGTGGCAGTTGTTTTCATTTTCATCACCTCACTCACAACTATACCCTTGAAGGGTACAATTGTCGTTATTATGGCCTCACACCTTAGCAAAACAGACCAACTAATCAGAAAGTAGTAGCATGACCAATCAACCCATTCACGTGCGCTATTCAATACCAACCAGTGCCCATCAAAGTCATGCACCACTTTTTAACAATCGGGTGGCACATTAATTAATTACGATATTTCTGCCAAATTTCACGAACACTCGATGATTTCATTTGGTGCTTTCACGTTCTACCAACGTCGTTCCCAGTTCAATGCGCTGGGCTGCTTGACGATCATCTTGGAATCGGCTCACCAACAAATCGATGGCCGTCTTTCCCATCAGTTCAGTCTCAACATTGACCGAGCTAATCTCTGGATACACATATTCGGCCAGCGTCGTGTTATTGAAACTAAACAACTTGACCCGCTGTGGCACAGCAATATCAGCTTGCTGTAACGCTTTGAGCGCACCGGCTGCCATCGGATCATTAGCGATAAAGAAAGCGTGTGGTAAGCGGTCACCTAACATTTCAATGGCCCGTTTCATCATCAGATAACCAGATTGACTAGTGTAATCACCAGCTAATACATACTCAGCATGATAGGCATGATGCCGCTGCAACGCCTGTTCAAAGCTTTGCTGACGTTGATTGGGAATCTCCACCTGCTGATCAGTGGACCACTCTTTGCCATAAATCATGCCGATATCTCGGATACCACGCCGCCAAAAATAATCAACGACGCGGTTAGTAGCAAACGTAAAATCAGTCACCACACTGCTGAATCCCTGAGCAAAGTGATCGTCATCAACAAAAACAAGCTGGCTTGACAAACGACTCAACTGTTGTACTTGAACAGGGCTAAATTTTCCCACCGCCACGATTGCATCAATATCATCGCCAACCTGATCTAAATTATTCTGGAAGATACTAGTCGTCGTAAAACCACACACTTGAGCTTGATGCTCAATTCCTTTACGAATCGCTAAATAATATAAGTCATCATGTTCTTGAATCTTAGAGTACCACTGAATCACAGCGATATTTTTCCGCATTAGCGCCTTTATATGCTGACGTTTACGCTTACTGTACCGCAGCTCGCCAGCAATCGTAAACACGCGCTTGCGTGTCTGCTCGCTCACTGATAGTGTCTTGTCATAATTTAAGACCCGCGATACCGTCGCCAATGAGACATCTGCTCGTTGCGCAATATCTTTTAACGTTACGGCCATCGTCATTCCTCTTTTCTCTTAATTAGCACTGAATAACAAACGTGGGGCAACTGGGCGTGACACTATTCACCAATCATGACTCGTCGGTAAATCGCGTCTGCAACACCCCGTTGCCCCACGTCTTCATTTGATTAACAACTTAATCGTGCATTGCTGCGACAAAACGATCAAAGGCTGCCTCACCAGCGTCATCCCACTTAAAGACCCCAGCATCGGCCAGAACCCGGGCAAAGACGTTGCCGACCGCCGTATCAATGACAGTCGTCACATTGTCAGCGGTGATGGTATTAGTGGCCTTCAATTGATCAGCCCATGCTTGATGCATCGCGACCATTTGATTAGGCTGATCCAACAAGTATTTGCCGACTTCAGCTAATTCGGTCTTCAACCGGGCTGGTAAAATGGCCCGGCCCATCACTTCAATCAAGCCAATATTTTCCTTCTTGATATGTTGAACATCCTGATGTGGATGGAAGATGCCATCTGGAAATTCAGCAGACGTCTGATTATCACGCAAAACGATATCTAATACGTAGTCATCGCCAACTTTGCGTGCAATCGGTGTCGTTGTGTGATGACGTGTGCCATCCGTATAAGCACGAACATCCACACTCTCGTCCGAATAATTCTTCCACGTCTCATGAATCTTCACAGCGGCATCCGTTAATGCAACCAAGTCCTGACTCGTCAGCCGAATCGTCGACATTGGCCATTTAACAATCCCAGCCTTAACACCCGCGATACCTAAGTCAATCGTGCGTGCAATTGGCGCTTTCATCATTGGAAATTCGTGCCGACCACCTTGGTAATGCTCGTGTGACAGCATTGAACCACCAACAATTGGCAAGTCCGCATTACTGCCCACAAAGTAATGTGGAAATTGCTGAACAATTTCAAGTAAGTTGGTAAAAGTTTGCCGGTTAATGACCATTGGCCGGTGCTCTTGATCCAAGAAAATCGAGTGTTCATTAAAGTAAGCATATGGAGAATATTGGAAACCCCAAGTATTGCCACCAAGTGTTAACCGAATAATTCGGTGATTGCTCCGTGCTGGGTAACCGAGCCGGCCTAGATAGCCTTCATTCTGCATACATAGTTGGCAAAGTGGATAGCCATCTTGCGGTTGGTTACGCGCTGCCGCAATCGCTTTAGGATCCTTTTCAGGCTTTGATAAGTTGATGGTAATCTCTAAGTCACCAAATGGCGTTTTTGCTGGAAAGACCACGTTTTTCGCAATGGCCCGCGTCTTGATATAATCATTAGCTTTGCTTAAGTTAAAGAAATAGTCGGTTGCCGTTTGCGGACTAACCTGATACTTATCCCAAAAACGTTGGTTTAATACGGATGGTAACGGGGTCACAAGATCCATCAATTGATCCGCTAAGATATCTTCATCCGATTGGGTCGCTTCGATCTTGCCATTTTGAATCGCCGTTTTAACCAAGGCATCGGTTAAACTTGTTAATTGGTCATCGCTTGCCGCAATCGGATCACCCTCGCCGACCAAACCAAGAACCCGGTTATGCACATAGATTCGATCTAATTCAGTATATTGCGAAGGCGACGCGATCACCGCCGTGACAAATTGATCCAAACTCGTCATTATGCTTGGCCTCCCCGATCATCATAGCCGGCCGGATGACTTTCTTTCCAAGTCCAAGCCGTCTTGATAATTTCTTTCACATCATCATACTGAGGTGTCCAACCTAAAACAGTACGTGCCTTGTCGCTAGCTGCAACCAATGTGCTTGGATCACCAGCGCGGCGTGGTGCCATGATTGCTGGAATTGGCTTACCAGTGACTTCACGAGCAGCGTCCAACATTTGTTTGTTGGAGAAGCCCGTTGAAGAACCCAAGTTAAACGCATCACTATCGTGCCCCTGCTTTAGGTATTCCAAGGCTAAGATATGTGCATCAGCTAAATCGACAACGTGAACATAGTCCCGAACATTGGTCCCGTCTGGAGTGGGATAGTCGTCACCGAAGATTTGTAATTGATCCCGTTCACCAGCAGCTACTTGTAAAATAATTGGGACGAGATGCGTTTCTGGTGCGTGATCTTCGCCGATGCTGCCGTCAGGCTTAGCCCCCGCCACGTTGAAGTAACGTAAGGCCACGAACTTAATCCCGTAAGCCACATCTGACCAGTGCATGATCTTTTCCATCGCTAATTTACTTTCGCCGTATGGGTTAGTTGGCACTTGTGGGTCCGATTCCTTGATTGGCACCTGCTTAGGTTCACCATAAGTTGCTGCGGTCGATGAGAAGACGATTTTCTTCACATCGTGCTTAGCCATCACTTCGAGCAACTTAACCATCCCTGCCGTGTTGTTATCAAAGTACTTGAGCGGATCCTTCATCGATTCAGGAACAACTGAGAAAGCTGCAAAATGAATGACACCTTCAACGTTTTCTTGGTCAAACACGGTATTCATGAACACCGTATCCCGGACATCACCTTCATAAAAACGCGCGTGTTCATTGACTGCTGCCCGGTGCCCCGTGACCAAGTTATCAACAACCGCCACGTCATACCCCTTTGCAACCAACCGATCAACTGCGTGTGAACCGATGTAGCCGGCACCACCTAAAACTAAAACTGCCATTCTAATTCCTCCTCAATATTTCTCAATGCTTACTGCTAATTTGTATTTTAAATCAATTCTTTTATTAAAGTTCCTTAGGGCCGTCTGCGATTTCAGCAATGTAGAAATCAGCGTCGTAACCAATCGTGTCGCGATAAACTTTATCGACGTTTTCCTTAAAGGCATCGACTTGGTCCTTATCAACGATGGCAATACCACAGCCACCAAAGCCAGCACCAGTCATCCGCGCACCAAGCACGCCTGGTTGTTTCCAAGCTGTTTCGGCCAACGTATCCAATTCTTTCCCAGTCACTTCATAGTCAAAGTGTAGTGAAACGTGGGAAGCCGTCACTAATTCGCCAAAGGTCGTTAAATCATCGTCAGCCAAGGCCTTAGTTGCGCGAATGGCCCGTTGATTTTCGAAAACGGCATGCCGGGCACGTTTGATTAAGGTTTCATCATTGATTAAGTAGGCCGCTTCGTCAAACTGATCGTTAGTTAAATCGCCAAGTGATTTGATGTCTAACTTAGTTTGTAATCGGCGTAATGCTTCTTCACATTCGGAGCGGCGTTCATTATATTTTGAATCCGCCAATTCGCGCCGTTTGTTCGTATTCATGATAACGATTACGTTGTTGCCTAACTTTACGGGTGCATAAGAATAGTCCATGGTGTTGGTATCAAGTAAAATTGCTTGGTCCTTTTTACCCATTCCAACAGCAAATTGATCCATGATCCCGGAGTTAACACCAACATAGTTGTTTTCGCACTTTTGACCAATCTTAACAAGATCTAATTGGCTAATACCGAGATTAAAACCAGTGTTTAACATGATTCCAGTTAATAACTCAATTGACGCAGATGATGATAATCCAGCACCATCAGGCATGTTGCCATGGACGTAGAAATCAAAACCATGATCGAATTTAACGCCGGTCTTCGCGATTTCGTCCATCATTCCCTTAGGATAATTTGTCCAACCAGCGGCTTTGTCATATGAAAGGTCGTTGACATCAAACG
>NZ_JAKZEQ010000048.1:0-16452 GCF_022549155.1 Lactiplantibacillus sp. ME-2 | reverse complement strand
AATCGAGTGTTCAGATTTTGGTTAACCGTAAGAATACTAATGCCGCTACTGAGTATGCTGGGCAGCAGGCTGACGTTCAGATGATTACGACCTACAAGGAATTAATTGCTGGACAAGTGGTTTTAAAACCAACTCAGCAACAATTAAGTGAGCGTTATGGTATTGAGCGCTCACTGAACACATTGAAAAGTGAAGTTAGTGTGACAAGTACGATCAACTCACAAGTTTTCTCGATTGCAGTTACTGACACTGATGCAAAAGCTAGTGCGACAATTGCCAATCAGATTGCTCGTAGTTTTAAGAACCAAGTGCAAAAGATTATTAAAGTTAACAACGTCACGATTGTTGCTCCAGCCGAAACGCCAAATGGTGCGGTATCACCGAAAAAACCTCTTAATATGTTGGTTGGGTTAGTTGCAGGATTGTTACTAGGATTTGTTTATGCAGCGATTCGGATGCTCACTGATCGTCGCGTTCACGACGCTGATTTCTTAACTGATGAATTAGGATTGACTAGTTTAGGCTTGGTTAACCATCAACATCACCATTCAATGAAGAAACAGGCCTTGAATCTGAATGGTGGCTATCATACGCATAATGATCGAACATCGTCACAAGCGATGAAACGAGTTTAGGAGGGTGTTAGATGTTTAAACGTAAAGAACAGAATATAACGACTACGGCCCCAATTAATCTCACGACGATTAATGAACCCACGTCGGTCATTACTGAGCAGATTAAAACAATTCGAACCAATATCAATTTTGCGGCTACTGACAAAAATTTACGAACTTTAATGGTGACTTCAGCGATGATTGGTGAAGGTAAGTCAACAGTAAGCGGCAACTTAGCAGTGGAGTATGCCAAGGAAGGCATGCAAGTCTTACTGGTCGATGCCGATTTACGCCGGCCAACAGTCCATAAGACATTTGGCCTTGAAAATCATAAGGGATTAAGTTCATGGTTGGCTAGTCAAATGGACAATGTGAATGATGCAATTCATCCCGTCATTGGCAATCTATTTGTGATGACGAGTGGTCCTAAGCCACCGAATCCCGCGGAACTGTTAGGAAGCAACAAAATGACAGAATTCTTAACTTCGGCAACTCGCAAGTTAGATCTAGTAATCGTTGATGCACCACCAATTTTGCCGGTGACTGACTCACAATTGCTTGCTAATAAAGTTGATGGCACGGTCTTAGTTGTTCGCCAAGGTGTAGCCCAAAAAGCAGCGGTTCGTGATGCTGTTAATTCGTTGAAAAAATCTCAAGCCAATATTCTGGGCGCAGTACTGAATGATGTTCGCGATGGTTCGCACCATGGCTATTACGGCTATAGTAGCGGTTATGGGTACTACAGCGATGAAGATAAATAATTTAGTTGACTTACATTGCCACATCTTACCAGCCATTGATGATGGTTCGCCTTCCTTAGAAGCGTCATTGGAATTAGCACGGCAGGCGGTTGCTGACGGGATTCGCTATATTTTAGCGACACCACATCATATGGATCGACACTATCTCAATCATGCAGGTGATGTGTCTGCGGCGGTTAAGGCATTTCAAGCAGAGCTAGATGCAAATGATATTCCGTTAACCATTTTTCCTGGTCAAGAGGTACATCTAAATGGTCAGTTGATGGAAAATGTTGATGATTTGTTGGGCATAGATGCCAGTAGACACTATTTACTGTTGGAACTTCCTCACGAGATGGTACCAAGTTATTTGGATGAAATGATTTTTCGATTGTCTTGTGAGGGGATTACCCCAGTTATTGCACACCCTGAACGGAATGCTCAAATTATTGCGGAACCGCAGCGATTATACAAGTTGGCCGAGGATGGGGTCTTGGCACAGGTTACGGCCACGAGTTTAGTTGGCACTTTTGGGGACCAAGTCCAGCGAACTGCAAAAGAATTCGTTAAGTGCGGTTTGGTGCAGGTGGTCGCATCAGATGCACATACGCTGAAAAATCGGGGCTTTGCTATGACCAAGGCCTATGAAGTATTAAATGAAATGAATTCGAAATATCCTGAACGTTTTGCAACCAACGCTCGGGATTTGTTGAATGGTGAACAGATCGATACTGGTGAGATTGTGATGCCCAGAAAACAGCGAAAGCACTGATTGTTTTAAAAGAAGGAGCGAGTTAAATGAAAGCATTAGTAACTGGAGGAGCGGGATTTATTGGTTCCCACCTTGTGGATCACTTGGTCTCAGAAGGTTTGGACGTTGTCGTAGTTGATAACTTGTCCATGGGGGACCTACATAATGTTAAGCATCAGGATGAAGTCACCATTTATGTCGAAGATGTTCGCAACGAAAAATTCATGCAACAATTGTTACAGGAAGAACAACCAGATTATATTTACTTTTTAGCAGCTGTTGCTAGTGTTGCAGATTCGATTGAACGTCCAGCTGAAACCCATTCAGTGAATCAAACTGCAGTATTCAATATGTTGGAATATATTCGGAAGACTAATTTACCAATTAAACAGTTCCTATTTACGTCTTCGGCAGCGGTTTATGGTAATCTGCCAGAATTACCTAAGAAGGAAGACTCACGAGTTGATCCATTATCACCATATGCGATTGATAAGTATGCTACGGAACGTTTTGTACTAGCATATGGTGAACTTTATGATTTACCAACTGTCTGTGTGCGTTTCTTCAATGTTTATGGCCCTGGTCAAAATCCCAGTTCGCCATATTCAGGGGTGCTGTCGATCTTGACCGATTGTCTCAATAACAAGAAGCCATTTACCTTGTACGGAGACGGGAGTCAGACGCGAGATTTTGTGTATGTTGAAGATGTTATCCAAGCATTATGGTTGATAACTAAGAGTAATACGAAGCATGAAGTCTTTAATATTGCCAATGGTAATGAAACTAGTTTAAGTGCCATTATCGAAACGTACGAGAAAGTTGCGGGGACTTCATTACAGGTTAAGAAAGCGCCGGGTCGTGAAGGGGAAGTTAAGCGTTCGGTGGCTAACATTGGTAAATTAATTAAGTTGGGATACACGACGAGGTGGTCGTTAGAAGCGGGTTTGAGCAAATATTGGGAAGGGGCTCAACGACGTGAAGAAAGTCGAAATTAATGAAACAGTTAAAGTTGGTCATGTACAACCACAAACGGATTATCGTTTTCCAACTATGATTGGAAAGCCAGTTATGGGTTGGAAACTATTTGTAAAACGGATTTTTGACCTTACTGTCGGGTTAATCGGGACGGTTTTGAGTTTGCCAATTGTTCTGGTGTTTGCCATTCTGGTAAAGCTGACTTCTAAGGGACCAGCATTTTATAAGCAAGAACGGGTTGGACTAATGGGGAAGAGTTTCAATATAATTAAGCTGCGGTCGATGTATCAGAATGCTGAAGCGCGAACAGGTGCGGTTTGGGCTCAAAAGAATGATCCGCGAATTACGCCCATTGGTCGGTTTATGCGAAAAACTCGAGTAGACGAACTACCGCAATTCTGGAATGTGTTAAAAGGTGATATGAGTTTGGTAGGACCGCGACCAGAACGGCCAGTGCTGACAGAGGAGTTTAGTCGGCAATTTTCAGATTTCCCTAAACGGTTACGTATTATTCCTGGTATTACAGGGTATGCACAAATTAATGGTGGCTACGATATTACGCCAGATGAGAAATGTAAGCTGGATAATTACTATATTGATCATTATTCATTGACAATTGATTTTAATATTGCCTTTAAAACCATTAAAATTATTTTTACAGGTGATGGAGCTAGATAAGATGAAAAAAATATTATACTTTATTACTACTTCGGAATGGGGGGGTGCCTCTCGTTATGTATATAACTTATGTAGATTTGAGAAGGAAAAGGGAAATAAGGTATATCTGGCAGTTGGATCGCGAGGGAAACTATCTGATAAGGTTGAAGAATTAGGTATTCAAGTATTTATAATAAACTCTGTTAAAAGGAATATAGACCCTATAAACGATCTTAAATCAATATTAAGAATTAGAAGACTAATAAAAATATTAAAGCCAGATATAATTCATTTAAATTCTTCTAAAGCTGGTTTAATTGGGAGAGTAGCTTGTCAAGGCATTAGAAATAGAAAAACTAAAGTTGTTTTCACGGTTCATGGATGGGCTTTTACAGATGGTGTTCCATCTAGATTAAAAAAAAGCTTGTTTAATTATATTGAAAAAAAGGTAAGTAGCTTTACTGATTTGTTCATCTGTGTGTCGAATTTCGATAAATTTATTGGGAAGAGAAATAGAGTATTGACGCCTGAAAACAATGCAGTAGTTATTCATAATGGTGCAGTTGCACCTCAAATAACTGCTATCAATTATTCCAGTCATTTTCCTATAAGCCTGGTAATGATAGCTAGATTTTCAAAGCAAAAGGATCAAGAATCACTAATTAGAGCAGTAAGTACATTACCTAGAGATAGTTATCATTTAACATTTGTTGGAGCGGGAGAGACATTAGAACATAATAAAGAAATTGTCTCTAAATTGCAATTAGATATGAATATAGAATTTGTCGGTTTTAAGGAAAATGTAGACAAGTTTTTAATTAATAATGATGTTTTTATCTTATCTACACACTATGAAGGCCTTCCTATTAGTATAATAGAAGCTTTAAGTTACGGACTACCTGTAATTGCAAGTAATGTAGGCGGAAATGATGAGTTGGTTGAAAATAACGTTAATGGTTATCTGGTAAATTCTATATATGAAATGAACTTAGCTATCAGGAAACTAATTAACAATCCATCGGAAGTCAAGCGTTTAGGCTTAAATAGTCAAAAGAAATATATGAGTGAATTTACTTTAAACAGATGTATGAAATTAACCGATGCTCAATATAACTTGTTATATAGGAAAAAAACAAAGATATAATTATGAAAGAAAACAAGGATATAATTATGAAAGAAAACAACGAATTATTCACGATAATAACTTGTACGTATAATAGAGGGGGAAAATTAAATAAATTGTTTGATTCATTAACCAAACAAAAGCTATTTAACTTTAAATGGTATGTAATAGATGATTGTAGTACTGACAATACTAAACAAGTTATAAAAAGCTGGATTAATAACTGCAAATTTAATATTTCGTACTACAGAATGAAAAAAAACGGCGGCAAGTATAAGGCGTTGAATTTTGCTTTTGATAAAATCACAACGCCGCTATTCATAATAATTGATAGCGACGATTATTTGGTTAATGATGGCTCGGTAATCATTAAAAACGCTTGGAATAAATATAAAAATAAAAATATATCCTCTATTATTATGGAGCGTGGGAGTACGGGCATTAATGATCCAATGTTAAAAATAAAAAATAGTGGGCATATTGATTATAGATACTACTATATGCTAAGAAATCATATTACTGGGGATTATTCCGACGTATTTGTTACATCATGTGTGCAAGATTTTCGTTTTCCTGAATTTGAAAATGAAACATTTATGTCTGAGCAACCTTTATATTATTGGATGTCGCAACGATATAAGTCCGTATTTTTAAGTCAAGTTCTAACCATTGGTAAGTACTTAAATGATGGGCTATCTAGAAATTTAAGGAAGTTGGAAATTCAAAATTGGCAGTGTACATTGTACGAATCTAGTCTTTTTCTGGGTCCTGATACCCCATTATGGTATAGAATAAAAAAAGGAATTCTTTATGACTTTGTTCTGCTCAAAACAAAGAAAAATATTTATAGTAACATTGCTAGCTCTCCAAATAAAGCAATTCTAATTATAAGTTTATTACCGTCAATTATATATACACTTCTAAAACGTTGAGGTAAAAAATGATTATATATATAATCCTAATTATTATATCTTTAATTCTATTTGGATTGAGAAATTCGATAGCCTATAATAACGCTATTTTAAGAAAATTAATTTTGGCTTCCGTCATAATGCTTTTACTTGCTTTAACCATTTTTAGAGGAATTACGGTTGGAACAGACTATATGTCCTATAATAGTTATTACTATTCTAGTAGTGCGGAACTAAAAATGCAGTATATTGAGAATGGTTATATTTTACTAAATAGTTTAGCAAGATCATTAAATCTATTCATTATAATTCCAATGTTAGAATTTGCTATCAGTTTTTTTGGAATGTTTAGTTTAGCTAAAGTTAGTAAATGTAATGATTTTTCATTTGTTAGTATGTATATCCTTACCTATACTTATATGCAATCATTTAATACCTTAAGACAGTTTATTGCTATGGGATTTATTTCGTTTGGATGTACTTTTTTGTTTAGAGATAGAAAAGGAAAAACATTATGGTTTTTACTTTTTATTTTGCTAGCCTGTCAATTTCATTCTAGTTCTCTAATTATGTTAATAATACCCCTTTTTATGAAATTCCATGTTACAAGTACAAAAGTGTTTATTTCCGGTATAGTAACAACTATTTTATTTGCAACAGGCCTTGGAATAAAGATAACACAGCCTTTAATAATGACGAATGGGCATTACGCTACTAAGTATAGTGATTCTATTACATTTTTAACTTCAAGTGGGAATAAGGGGATTATTCAATTCTTGCCCGTTATTATTCAATTTATTTTGTTTTACTTTTATTTGTTTTTAAACAGAGAAGATAAAGATCTTTTCTATTTAAAATCACAAAAGTATAATCTCATATTTACTGGATATCTAATATTTTTGATACTGTATTCTGCTGGCGGTAATGGTGTTATTGATAGAATACAGATGTTTTTCTTTTTTTTCTGTATAATTGCTAATTGTTATTTTGTAGACAAGACAGTAATTAGATCTGTCAACCTTAAAATGTTGTATCAACTATTGGTAATAGGATTCTGGGTATTGTATTGTGTATTAAGATTAGTGCTAAATAATGCTGGTATTGTTCCATATATATTAGGATAAGCAGCTGAAATATGATTTTTTACCGAAAGAAGGCAACAAATTGAAAATAGCAATTATTACTCCCACTTTAAGTGGTAGAGGTGGAGAGGAAACTGTAATTAATAGGATTTTAAGATCAAGAAAGATTAAATTAAAAAATATTCAGGTTTACTTAGTGATTCTAGGGAAATCTTATCATAAAGAATGGTTATCCGGATTGAATGAAAGAATAAAAATAACAGGTACAGGAAACGAACTTAGTAATTTTCTTTTTTTGAGCAGATTTATACAAAAAGAAAGATTTGGAAAAGTTATATGCTTATCAAGAAAGTCAATTCTTTATTCATATCTTATACGAAAAGTTTTAAAACTTGACTATACTATATATTCATGGATTCATTTTGACTTAAGTAAAGTAAAAACTACATTTGTCGGATTAGCTGATTATCATTTAGCTATAAGTGATGAAAACTGTGATCAACTCAAAAAAAAGAAAATAGGAACCGCTAATAACATTTTTACTATTTATAATCCAGTGGAATCACATAGTCTTACCATTAAAAGGGAACACCGCAATGAATTTATTTATGTTGGAAGGATAACATTTGAAGAGCCAAAGGATATTAAAGAATTAATAGATAATGTTGCTAGCCTTAGCTTTAGTAATTGGAGATTGAAAATTATTGGCGACGGTAGAGAAAAAGAAAAATGTCAGAAATATTTATTAAGTCATTATCCTAAGTTAAATAATAATATCATTTGGGAAGGATGGAAAGATAATCCCTGGGATAATATTGATTCGGCAGATGTTTTAATTCTTACATCTTCACATGAGGGCCTGCCAATGGTGCTATTAGAGGCAATTTCAAGAGGAATACCATGCTTATCAAGTGCTGTTAGTGGGGTATTCAGTGTTATCCAGCCATCAATAAACGGTGAATTATATAAAAAAGGTGATAAAAAAGACTTTGAAATTCAACTACAAAAAATACTTAATAGTAAATATAATATCAATTTATTAAAAAATAGTATAGATAAGTTTTACATTGATGCATACTTAAATAGATTTATTAATTTGCTAATAGATGGTGAATGTTATGATCAGTAAAAAAGTGAGTGTAATTGTTCCGGCATATAATGCACAGGAAACTATTAAAGAATGTATTGATAGCCTTATAAATCAAAAAATCAATGTAAATATTATTATTGTAAATGATGGATCAACAGATAAAACATCTAAGATATTAAAAGAGTATAAAGATTCAAAAAATATATTTGTTATAGAGACCAAACATATAGGCGTTTCAAATGCTCGAAATGTAGCAATTAAATTAGTGAAGACAGATTATGTTACATTTGTTGATGCAGATGATATAGTTACAGAATATTATGTAGATAATCTTTTGAAAGAAATCACTTATTTTAAAGCTGATCTGAGTATTTGTGGTTATTCTTTAGATAATCATCCAGTTAATTTAAAACAACATGATAATTATACAAGTGAGGAGTTTGTTAAAGACATAATAACGCCAGGAAATTGTGAGGGATATGTTTGGAATAAACTCTTTAGACTGGATATTATACGTGAGCATTCTATATATTTTGATTCACATATTCAATTTGGAGAGGATCTTCTTTTTTGTGCAAAATACGGCAAATTTTGTTCAAAAATTGTAGTAGGAAATTCTGTAGATTATATAAAAAGAAGTGAGGGAGTAAGTTCGATTTATAAGTTTAATACTTCTTTTTCATATAAAATTTTTGATTTGTTGAAGGTATACGATAGATTAAAATCCCTGTATGCTGATAATAAAACAATTATTCGTGAAGTATGT
Organism: Lactiplantibacillus sp. ME-2; assembly: GCF_022549155.1. Lineage (NCBI taxonomy): Bacteria > Bacillati > Bacillota > Bacilli > Lactobacillales > Lactobacillaceae > Lactiplantibacillus > Lactiplantibacillus sp. ME-2. The sequence goes on along the minus strand of NZ_JAKZEQ010000048.1, from coordinate 7,743 downwards.
GGTCGTCAGTGTGTTTTGGCCGCTGATATTAGTCGAATGTTGATGTTTCAAGATAAAAAAAGTAAAACTTTAAAAGGAATCATGTATTCAAATTTGATTAGTGTAATTAAAAGTCGAAAATTAAGGTTGCGTGAAAAAGTGAAACCTTTTTTAGTCTTATCTTTTCCTGTAATTCAACATTGGGTAGATGTGAATAAATTACGTTAGTTTTAGCGTATTTGTAACTCTTAGTGTATAAAAGTTAATCAGTTTTTATCGATTATTACAAACACAGAAAATGTGTTGATGCAGATTGTAAGTATATGTGTTCTAATTCAGGTATCTTGTAATTAATTAATAATAAGTTTCTATTAGATATGACAATTAATAAAGTAAGTTAAAATTGAAGTCGTATTAATTATTAGGTAACGTAGCCTAATTTAGATTTATTAAGAAAAGTAGGTGATATTTTGGAATTAGTAACAGTGATTATACCAGTTTATAATGTTGAGAATTATCTTTCTAAGTGTATAAAAAGTATTTTGAGACAGTCTTATAAAAATTTAGAAATCATTTTAGTTGATGATGGCTCTAATGATACATCATTTTCAATTTGTAATTCTTTTATAGTGAAGGATAAGAGAATTAAACTATATCATACTAATAATTTAGGCCTTTCACATGCAAGAAACGTCGGGCTTAATCATGCAAATGGAAAATACATTGTTTTTATTGATAGTGATGATTATATTCATAAAGATATGATTAGTATTATGATGCATAAAATAGGTAATGCTGATATGCTAATTTGTAATTACGAAAAAGTAACAGATAATAATGATGGACTTATACTGCAAGACAGCAAAATGTTAAAAGATGATACTTGGAGTCTAAAACAGTTTTGGCAATATTATTACTTTGATGATTTGAGAGCTTTTTGTTGTGTAGCGTGGAATAAATTATATAAAAAGGATTTATTTGATAATGTAAGATATCCTCTAAATAGAATTCACGAAGATGAATACGTAATTGGTAAAATTGTTAATAAATGTAAGAAAATAAAAGTTATTGGGAATACTCTTTATTATTATGTGCAAAGGCCAAATAGCATAATGCATCAATCATATCATGGAAACTTTGAAATTGCGGAGGCACTTTTAGGCAGATATAACAATTTAAGAAAATTAAATTCCGTTAAAATATTAAACGAAAATCTTAATGAAATTCCAGGATTCTTAGTAACAGGTTTAGATGAAACTCATGGACAAGGAAAAGGTAAAGAAAGATATTTCTTTTTGAGAAAAAAATACAATTTTATTTTAAAACAGTATTTGAAAAAGCAATTTTCTATAAAGCTTTATTTAAAATATTTATTATTGCTAACCCCAAGGTTCTATTATTTTATAATCAAACTGCATAAAAACAATTTTAATTAAGAAGACGATTATTTAAAAATTATGGAAGTAATAAAAACATTATATATATAATGCTGGATATCAACTTCTTGTGACACTCAAGGCCGTGGTCAAAATGAAGACGGCCAGGCATTTGAAGTTGTCCCAACCAGTGAACAACAACGGATTACGAACCTATTAAAGAATAGTCTTAAGAATTAAGGAGTAGAGCTTTGAATAATTCGTCAGAAACAGTAAATAACACGATTGATTTGAGTCGCTTAATGGCGATCCTACGCAAGCACTTCAAGATGCTGATTGCCTGGACCCTACTTGCCGGGGTGCTGGGCTTCGTGGTTGCTCAGTTTGTAGTGGTGCCAAAGTATACGGCGACAACTGAGATCTTGGTTAACCAGAAGCGCAGCAATGATAATAACGGGCAAGCCTACAACAATCAGCAAAGTTAGTATAGTTTTATGAGGGAGGAAAGGTATTTTGAAATTAGCAATTTTTGCGCCAAACGTTTTACCAGTTCCCGCTTTAGACGGCGGAGCGGTTGAGGAGTTGACAACTTATATCATTGAAGAGAATGAGCAAAAGCATTTATATGATATAGACTTGTATACCATTGATAATTGTAATAGACTTTCTAATTTCAAATTTAAATATACTAATATTTTACAAATTAAATATAAGCCTAATCAGACGAAGCAACACTTTATAGATATATTGAATAAATTTCTAATAAGAATGCCGAATGGTCGGGTTATATCTGACTTTAGTGAATGTTTAACTCATAATTTTAAGAAAAATTTCTATGATGCAGTTATTGTTGAAGACAATAGAGAAGTATTTAACACTATTGTTCGAAAAATAAATCAAGAAAAATTAATATTTCATGTTCATGATGATATTTATCCGCCCGAGGATGATATCAACATAATTCAACGACTGATTCATCCTGCAGAATATAATATGATTAAGGGCATTATTAATTCTTCAGATAAAATTATAACTGTTAGTCGTTATTTGGAAAAAAGGTTTGAAAAATATGGAGCTAAAAACGCTGTGACTCTTTATAATGGTGTTTTAAGTGAGAAATTGATCCCTACATCATTAGAAATTCAAGAGTCTTGGAAGAAAAGACTTAATATATCTAATAAAGATATTGTTTTTACTTTTATTGGGCGTTTTATCAGTGATAAAGGTATTGATCAATTCTTAAATTCATTAAAATTATTGAAAGATTGTACAAATTTGAAATTTTTAATAGTTGGGAAAAATTGGTTACATTCTCATGCAGAAAATGAATATATTTCTGAGTTAAAAAGTATTGTAGCGTCAATGTCATATGACTTAAAATCAAGAATAATTTTTACTGGCTATGTTGATCATAAAAAGATTAACGAAATATATTCAATTTCAGATTGTATTGTTATACCATCGCAATTTGAAGAAGCCTTTGGCGTAGTCGCTTTAGAAGCAATGACTATGGGGGTACCAGTTATTGCTTCTAAGTCGGGGGGCTTACCTGAAGTGTTAGGAAATAGTGCATTAATAATAAATCGTGGGGTTGATTTTGTAGAAGAATTATCGAAGGCGATTCGCCAGCTGTATTTAAACCCTGATTTAAGAATTAAATTAGGAGAAGTTGGAAAGAAAAGAAGTAATCGATTCCCACAAACGAAGGAAGAATATTTTAATGATTTTAGCAAAATTGTAAGAGTAGGTGAGTTATGAGTAAAAATAAGCCAAGTATTTTTTCTGGATTCTTTTGGAAATTTAATGAGCAAATTACAAGTCAACTGGTTTCGTTTATTGTTTCTATTGCTTTAGCCAGAATTTTAGCGCCTAAAGAATATGGAGTAGTTGCTTTAGTAAATGTATTTATAGTCTTAATGGAAGTCTTTGTAACTACTGGATTTAGTTCTGCGTTAATTCAAAAAAAGAATGCAACGAGATTAGATTTTTCAACGTTATTTTATTGTAGTTTTATATTTTCAATAATTCTCTACATAATAATTTTCTTATGCTCAGGACTGATTGCTAAGTTCTATCATAACGAAGACCTTATCCCAGTTATTAAAATTTTAAGCTTAAGACTACCGATTTCAGCTTTTAGTTCAATTCAAATGGCATATGTTTCTAGACATATGGCATTTAAGAAAATTTTCTTTTCTACAACTATTGCAACAGTTATTTCGGGTGTTTTAGGCATTTCCTTAGCTTATATGAATTTTGGTGTGTGGGCATTAGTATGGCAGGGATTAACTTCTGTATTATTTCAAACTATTGTTTTATTTTTTGAAATTTCTTGGCGACCGTACTGTGAATTTTCTATGTCTGAAGCTAAAATATTAATGAATTATGGTTGGAAAGTATTAGCTGCTAACTTTTTGGGAACATTTTTTTTGCAGTTTAGGTCTTTAATCATTGGACGATTTTATAATGCAGTGGATCTTGCTTACTATAATCGAGGTTCACGTTTTCCGGAACTAATATCAAACAATGTTGATGGAACAATATCCACAGTCCTTTTTCCGGCTTTATCTCAATATTCGGATGATTTAAATAAATTGAAAGAGATGACTAGACGATCAATGAGAATGTCATCGTTTGTAATTTTACCATTGATGTTTGGTATGGCAGTTGCTGCTAAGCCTATAACAATTTTATTGCTTACTAAGAAGTGGCTACCTTCAGTTCCATTTATGCAATGCTTATGTGTTGCATTTTGTTTTAGCACTATTTCTAATGCAAATATGCAAGCATTAAAAGCTAGTGGGCGAAGTGATGTACTTTTAGAATTAGAGGTTCTAAAGAAACCAGTTTACTTAGTATTTATACTTAGTTCAATAAAAATAAGTGTCCTAGCAGTAGCGGTTTCCATGGTATTAAATAATTTTATAGAAATGTTGATTGATATTTTACCTAATAAGTGGGTGATTAAGTACCCATATAAGGAGCAGTTTAAGGATGTTTTCCCGGCTTTTCTGTTAGCCATTATAATGGTTCTTTTTATTTATCCTATTGGTTTCTTACACTTAAACTCTATTTTTGAAATACTTTTAGATGCCCTAGTAGGATCTATTGTATATTTAAGTGGTGCTTATTTGTTGAAACTTCAGCCTTTGTTTTATCTTTTGAACTATTTAAAGCATTTATTATAAGGTAAGCAGTCAATAACGATACGTATTGAAAACGGGCTCTTTGTCAATCGGTAAAGATGAAGAGATTTTTGAGAACTAGACTAGGCCACATTGGCTATTGGTCTAGTTCTCTTTTTTGGTTCTTCGTAAGTAGTGGCTCTTCGTCAAGAAGTACTGATGAGAAAATAGAATAAGTTTTTTAAGCAGCTCGTGTCTGGAATTCGTACAATACCCTTTAGGGTTGACACTTTAAATAATAAAAGCGTCAATTCTAGGGGGTGTTTTTAGTTTCTAGTTATTCCACAACAGAAAAATTAAGATTATTAAGTAGTTACCAGGATTCAGATTACTCATTAGGAGTATTCGCTGACTATCACGAAGTGAGAACAGCGAATATGACTAAATGGATTAAGCAATTTTTATTAGCAGGACTAGCAGGATTAATTCGTCCTAAACATAACCAGAAATATCCACTTAAGACAAAGGTTGCCGCGGTAAAGGATTATCAAATTAATGGATTGACTAGTCGTGAAGTCTTAATCAAGTACAAAATACGCAATATTTCTCAACTAAAGCAATGGATTATCCAGTACAATAGTGACAAACTAACTGTTGCTTACGCAACGAGAAAGCTAGTTAAGAAAATGGGTCGGAAAATATCCTTTGATGAGAAAAAGCAGATTGTAAAGTGGACGATTAACCACCAGAACAACTATAAAGAAGCGGCTAGTAAGTATGATGTCAGTTATCAGCGGGTTTATTCGTGGGTACGTAAATATTTGCACGATCATAATTGGGAAGCTCTAAAAGATAATCGTGGCAGAAATAAAGGCAAAGAGCCAACAACTGAACTCGAACGTTTGCGAAAACGAGTACGAAAATTAGAAGCAGAGAAACGAGAAAGTGAGGTACAAATTGCGTTCGCAAAAAAATTAGTCGAAATACGCAATCGGGAGGTGCATTGGCCGGACGATATCAAGCAATTCAAGAAATGATTAAAGACGGCGACTATACAGTGTCAGAACTAGTTAAGGTAGCTAAAGTAAGCCGGCAGGCCTACTATAAGTGGATAAAGCGAGAACCGACTACTAGGGATATCCAGGATCAAGAGATTCTTAATTTGATTAAAAAAATTGAACAAACTAATAAGCAAAGTGTTGGCTATGGGGAAATGACTCGCCTTATTAAGCGAGCCGATCTCGGATACTTGGTCAACAAAAAACGAGTTATCAGAATTATGAAGGAACATGGGATTAAAGCTGACTATCGTCAGGCTAAAAGAAAACGAGGCAAGGAACGTCAAACCTATCAAGCTGAAAACACTCTTAATCGTCAATTTGAACAGGAAGCAGCTAATCAGGTTTGGGTAACTGATACAACAGAACTCGCTTACAACATTCATAATTATAAGGTTCGTTTACATGTAGTTCTGGATCTATATGGTCAATTTCCCGTTAGCTGGTTAATTACCCCAACGGAAACTAGTGAGGGAGCAATTCAAGTATTCAAGAAAGCTCAGGAACAAGAAGGTGTATTAGCCCCACTTATTCATACAGATCGTGGTGCTGCTTATACTTCTAAGGCATTTAATCAATATTTAACTAGCAATAATAGTCAACACAGCTATTCAGCTCCTGGCACACCAGCGGATAACGCAGTTATTGAACATTGGTGGGCCGACTTCAAAGCAATTTGGTTAGCACATTCTTCTAAGCCACAAACACTTGATGAACTTCAAATGTTAGTAGCTGAGGGAATTGAATATTTTACAATCTACCTTATAAGGAACCAATTAAGATTTTTGTTTGACTAAACCAATCTAGCCACTAGGGTATACCCTAATGGTCTTTTTTATTTCTGTGCTATACTAGGAATTACAAGCGTTCATTAGAACTGTCCAAAAGGAGAATTGGAAATGGCTAAAATCGGTTATGCGCGTGTGAGTTCCAAGGAGCAACATTTAGATCGACAGTTAGCGGCTTTAAAAGACGTTGATAAATTATTTACGGATAAACTAAGTGGGGCGAATACTCAGCGGCCGGCTCTGCAAAAGCTGTTGACCTATATTCGCGAAGGGGACATTGTCCTGGTTACGGAATTAGATCGCTTGGGACGGAATAATCAAGACCTAACTAAGATCATGAACTCCATTCAAAATAAGGGTGCCACCCTAGATGTGTTGAATTTACCGTCCATGACAGGGATTGCTGACCCAAATTTACGTCAACTGATGACCAACTTGATTATTGAACTCTATAAGTATCAGGCTGAAAGTGAACGTAAGCGAATCATTGAGCGCCAGCAACAAGGGATTGCCTTAGCTAAGCAGCAGGGTAAATATCATGGGCGCAAACCCCAATATGCCAAAGATGATCCCCGTTTGCAACATGCTTTTAAGCTTTATCGAGCTGGCATGAGTGACATTGATGTGTCCCGAAATACAGGTATTAAACGGACGACCTTTATTCGATACCGTGTGAAATACGGTATTAAAAGAAAATAGGGCCCCCTTTTGGTTAGCACATGTTAACTGAAAGGGTCCCTATTTTCTTTACTTAATAAGTCTAATTAAATTAGTAAGTTTACTCAGGCCTTTTCTGGGTGTAAATAGTTAATTGAGATTCCAGCAATGACAATGATGGCTACTACGAACAAAGCCAAATACCAAGTTACTTGAATCCCCGGGTGAAGATTAGGCGCAGTTAAATTAATCAAAGTTGATCCTATAGCCGTACCATTTGCAATGGCAATATTTTGAATCATTCGTTGTAGTGAACCGATTGTGCCTTGATTGCTGGTGGAACCCGATTGCATGATAGTGGAAATATTAGCTGGCTGAAAATAGCCACCACCGATTCCGAATAAGAATAGGCAACCGGTTACGATAATTGGCAGCCATTGAACACCAACTAAAAGCAAGCCAACGAAAGCTAGCGCAATAATCATAATCCACTATCTTCTTTCATCACTGTCACTAAAGAAGAAAAAACACGTGTCATTAAGATCAATGATATTGTCTATGCGGTCATTAATCAGGGTGAATTAACTATTACAACTACTCAAGGAAAGTTCATCGCACATGAGACTTTGAATTGGCTAAAAAGCCATCTGGATTCACAACGTTTTATTCAAGTGCATCGTAATGTACTAGTTAATATTGAAAAGATGGATTGAAGTCAATATTTGAGACAGATTTTAAGAGACATTCAGAACCGCGTTTA
>NZ_JAKZEQ010000047.1:0-19409 GCF_022549155.1 Lactiplantibacillus sp. ME-2 | reverse complement strand
CCTTACAACCTGATATCACCCACACTGGTGAAATCGGCGCAGCGTATGAGACTAAAGCGCTAGAGATTCCAGGCTATCAACTCATCAAGACACCAACTAACGCGACCGGTAGCTTTACCAAGGAACCGCAGCATGTCCTTTACGTCTATGAAAAACAAGCAGTACTGCCCGTCACCGTTAGTTATCAAGATGCGGATGGAAAGCCACTTCGCGCGGATATTGTTTTAAGTGGCGACTTTGGTCAAAATTATCAAACTGAACAGTTGTCAATTCCAGGCTACGTCTTCAACAAAGTTGTCGGTCCAACGATTGGGACCTTTGGCACCACCGCTCAGCACGTCGTTTACACTTACACGCCGGAATCGAGTGAGCCTGAACAACCGACGCCGGGTCCGGCACCACAACCTGTGCCCGAACCACAGCCGACACCAGCACCTCAGCCTGAACCAACGCCGCAACCGAGTCCTACACCTCAGCCGAGTCCGGCACCACAACCAAACCCGGCGCCGCAACCGAGCCCGGCACCACAGCCAAACCCGGCACCACAGCCAGGGAGTTCATCGCTGGCAAAAGCACCCGTGTCACAAGGCACTACGACTTCACAATCGTCGCCAACGACTAGTCCACAGCCAACGCCGATTGCACCAGTCAGTGCCCTGGCTCAACCAGGAAAACAACAAGCACCAGCAACGGCTGCTACGCACAATTTGGGTCAATTACCGCAAACCAGTGAGCAATCTGAACACGTCGCAACACTTGGTGGTATCCTGGCCGCTTTATTTACTGGATTAGGTTGGCTAGGACTGGCAGCTAAGTTCAAGAAACGGGAATAAGTCTAATTCGACACTGATTAAGATACCCAAACGGCCACCCATACGGTGGTCGTTTTTGTTAGCACTAATTACCACCATATAACGCCCCCATCTTTTCAAAACGACTTAATTCTACGGGCTATAAATAACTTAATTTGCCAGTGTATAACGTTTCAGATTAAGCTACCACTAAGTTATAATAACCATATCGAAAGGAGATCAATCTAATGAAATATACGAAAACCAAAGCAGTATTAAATCAACTCGTTGCCGATTTGAGCCAGATGTCAATGATTATCCATCAGACGCATTGGTACATGCGTGGACCCAACTTTTTAAAGTTGCACCCCTTGATGGATGAGTTCATGGAAGAAATTGACAGCCAACTCGATGTCATTTCTGAACGGCTGATTGCGCTTGATGGCAGTCCTTACTCGACCTTAAAAGAAATGGCCGAAAACACTAAGATTCAAGACTGGCCTGGTGAATGGGACAAAACAACCCCAGAACGCCTCGCACACTTAGTTGATGGCTATCGTTACTTGGAAGACCTTTACCAACACGGCATTGAAGTATCCGATGTTGAAAAAGACTTCAGTACCCAAGATATTTTCATTGGTCTCAAAACCGCAATTGAAAAGAAAATCTGGATGATTCAGGCAGAGCTTGGGTCGGCGCCGGAAATTGATGAATAAAATAATATTAAAAAATCGGTAGGCTTATAAGCTTACCGATTTATTTTATCCAAGTAATTAGTTACTAACTTCAATAATAGGGCCATCACCCCAACACCTAACGAATCTTCTTAACCATAAATAACCGTGCTCGTCGATAATCATAATATTGTTTTGAAAATGCCAACATCTTTCCGGTAGTTAAATATGTTTCATCCTTAACTACTAGACTGGGTGCCCCATTTGCTAGATTCATAAACTCCCCGGCAATTTCTGGTAGTGGCTCACTCATCAGTAATTGATCAATAAAGCCAATATTGACGTCTCGTTGTTGTTCAAAATAATTGAACAATGAACCATACAATGCTTCTTCAGGAATCGTATCTACGATTGCTTTTATATAGTACGAATGTTCCATCAAATATGGTTGACCATCCAATTCTCGAAAACGCCGAATATCAATTAATTCCTCATTATCTTTAAGATGACCTGCTTCCGGTAAGAACTCAGCATCAGCAACAGTAGTCATCGCCATCACTGCCTTCTTAGTTGCAAGTTTCAATCCTGCACGCGCAGCAGCTTCTGATAGTCCACCATCATGTTGTAAAGCTATTGAATTATTAGTCTGTTGCTGTCGGACGAATGTTCCGATACCATGCATTTGATAAGTATAACCCATGTTGCTAAGCTGCTTTAACGCTTGGCGCAATGTATAACGGGTTACTTGATACCTTTCCATTAAGACTGGTTCGGCAGGTAATTTACGTTGTCCATCCGCCAACTTACCAACCTGAATGTCAGCTAAAATCCGTTGAACCAACTGACCTATATCCAGATGTGCCATTTCAAATCCCCCTCTTTCATGACCCGAAAAACGCACCCCAAATCTTCGGAGCACGTTCATATATGTTTATTATAGCGTATTAAGAGAGGTCAGCACCGTTTGTAGCTATCACTTTCTTGAACCAGTCAAACGATAACTTCTTTTCACGTTTCAAAGTTCCAACACCTGCATCATTTTTATCCACATAAATCAGCCCATACCGCTTATCCATTTGTCCAGTCCCTGCGGAAACCAAATCAATGAAGCCCCATGGCGTATACCCCATCAATTGAACCCCATCAACATCGACAGCCAACTCCATCTGTTCAATATGTTTTCTCAGGTAATCAATGCGGTAGTCATCATGAATTTTACCGTCCGCGTCCTTTTCGTCAAAAGCGCCCAGCCCATTTTCTACAATAAACAATGGTAAATCATAACGATCACTAAACCAGTTAAGTGCGTATCGTAAGCCAACCGGATCAATCTCCCAACCCCAATCCGAACGTTCCAAGGCCGGGTTTTTCACTTCAGGATTTTGACCAGGCGTCATATAATCGTCTGGTTCATTATCCGTTGTTTTAGTCACATGTGATGCATAGTAGGAAAAGCCAATATAATCAACCGTTCCAACAGCCAAAATATTCAAGTCGGCCTCAGTTATGTCTAAAGCAAAATGGTGGCGTTCAAAGTACCGTTTTAACCAATTAGGATACTTTCCTTTACATTGAATATCTGCCAACCAATAACCAGCTTGCATGGTACGTTCCGCTTTCATCACATCCTGTGGTGCGGGAGTTGCGGGATAGGTTGGCCCCATCGCCATCATACATCCAATTTTAAATTCTGGATTGATTTCATGGCCCATCTTAACAACTAATGCGCTAGCGACCGTCTCGTAATGTGCAGCCTGATACATTAATTTTTCAGCATCTTCATCAGCAGTAATCTTAATACCAGAATTCGTAAATAGTCCCCACTCATTTAAACCCGTCTGATTATTAATTTCATTAAAAGTCATCCAATATTTGACTTTGTTACGGTATCGCTCGAGTACGACCCGTGCAAATTTAACAAAAAAGCGAATCATCTCACGGTTACGCCAGCCACCATATTCTTTTACTAAATGATAGGGCATTTCAAAATGGGACAACGTAATTACAGGTTCAATACCATGTGCTAGCAAGTCATCAAATAAATCATCATAAAACTTTAAGCCTGCTTCATTCGGCTCATTTTCATCACCGTTCGGAAAAATCCGTGTCCAAGCAATGCTTGTCCGAAAACACTTTAAGCCCAAATCTGCAAACAACTGCACATCTTCATGAAAATGATCATAAAAATCAATCGCCTCGTGATTTGGATAGTTTTTTCCAGGGACCAATCCATCTGTAATCTCACGTGCTTGTGTATTACTTCCCGCAGTCATGACGTCAGCAATGCTTAACCCCTTGCCGCCTTTGTTCCAGCCACCCTCAAACTGATGAGCAGCGACCGCACCACCCCACAAGAATCCATTTGTTAATTTACTCATGATAATTTTTCCTCTCTTAAAAGCCAAATTGCGAATCAAACTTATAACTTGCCATAATCATTAATCGGCTTGCACCGTTCCACTTTGTTCTTGTACAAAAAGTTTATTGTCATAAAACTTAATGAATGGGAACCAAATAACAAAAGCAATCAAAGCACAGACAACTGCTAAAACAGCTGCCCGCCAATCACCGCCAGAACCTAAGAACCCAGACAAGCCCACCGGTGTCGGCCATGCTACTTGAGCAATTGGTGGATTGACCATATGGAACTTGATTGCAAAATAAGCAACTGACATTGATGACATTGGTGCTAAGAAGAACGGAATTGCAGTGTAGGGATTATAAACAACAGGCATCCCGAATAAAATAGGTTCATTAATATTGAAAAATGCAGGTACAATACTAGCTTTACCAAGTGCGCCCAATTGAGCTGATTTGGCAAAGAAAGCGATAAACACTACCATTCCAAGCGTCGCACCGGAACCACCGATTGTCACAAAACAGTTGTTAAACTCGCCCGCAAACGGAATATTAGCACCTTTAGCATTGCTAACCATATTAGATAATACAATTGGCGTTAAAAATGAGGTTACAATAGTGGCCCCATGAATGCCAACCAACCAGAGTGCATGCATAATAAAGTAAACAACCAGTAAACCAATCCAAGTATTAGTCAAATTCGTCACGAATCCGAATGGAATCGCAACAATTTTATAAATATCAGTTCCCATCAAAATTAATAATCCATTAATCACAATTACTGTCAACGCAATTAGAGCTGTTGGAATCAATGCAGTGAATGGGCGAGCTACGCCTGCTGGTACCGTTTCAGGCATCTTGATTGTCCAGTTACGTTTAACACAAGTTGCATAAATTTTAACCGCAATAATCGACATAATAATCGCAGTAAAAATACCAGTCGTTCCTAAACGAGTAACACCACCGCCCATTTCCCAGCCATCAATAATTTTAGCGTTTTTATTGAAAACATTGATAAGCGTCATGGCACCACCCTTGAAAACTAATTCTGGTAAACACATGAAAAAGGCCATCATTGAAATCAAAGCCCCATTCAGTGGATTCACTTCAATCTTTTCTTCTTGGGCCTGGATTTTTGTATATTCATAACCAAAAACTAAACAGAAATAAAGTGATAAAATCCCCATCGTAGCGGTATTTGCTAACATGTATAACGGTGTGATTTTGTCAAACGAAACAGCAAAGAATCCGGCTAGTGCTGGAAAGCTTTGCGGTAACACACTAACAATCAGAAACATTGATCCAACAATTGTAAACGGAATTGTTGCCATCCCGGCAGCCATAACAGCCCGTACAATTCTGAATTGAGCCAGCTTTCCCATTGGGCCCATTAAGTGATTATTTAAAAACTGAAACATTTTATTATTTGTATCATCCATCGAATTTCACATCCCAATCCTTTATATGCTTGCTGCAAACTGACGAATATGCTTAATATAGCGATCCTTATCATGCTCAATCAAGAACACCCGATACTCAAGGAAAGCACTTACCAAAATACCAAAGCCTAAAACACTAAGTACCCAGGGCAAACTCGCTTCATTTAAAAATGGATAGAACACTTTTAGTTTTCCAAACACTAAACTCAATCCAACACTCAGATTTATAAAGAGTTGCACCCAGTAAAACCACCGTGTAAAAGTTAGCCGATTCGTATGCTTCCAAAACTTACCAATTTGCTCTACCATCACTACAGCTGTTCCAATTAACAAAATGCTTGGCAATAGGCCAATGCCGGAACCAAAGCCGAATAAAACAATCGCCCAATAAAGATTAACAAAGAAAAAGATAGCGGTTACATAACGGAATACTAGAAAACGATTAAAGTACATACTAGTCAGGCTCAATGCACGCCGATTAGCTGTTGCCTCATTACTGCCGTTTTTAAGTGGCGACATAGCATCACATCCCTTATCATTTAGTCATTCGAACGAGTGTCGTTCGAATGACTAAATGATAGCAAAGAAGCCAGTCTTTGTAAACGCTTTATTTAAGTTGATTTACAAATTAATCACATTTTTCCATTCTTTTGTTTCAAATATCATATAATCATATTCAAATAATGACGTCTGATTAGCATTTAGTCACTTTTTTATCAGGATTCAATAAAAAGATCCGGTTAATTAAAAAAAATTAACCGGATCTTTCAACTCATTCTATTACTCTTAGAAATCGGATTACGTACCTCCACTTATTAGAATCAGTGATATATTCCCAGTGTAAGTACAATCCCACCTACAATTAAAAAGGCACCAAATACCAATGCACTCCATAATGCTAAAGGCGCAAAAACCGACATTTCAGCGTTCCCATGCAACTTTAGCTGTCGGAAATATCGCCGCGATGCTCTAATCTGAAACCAGCCAAGTGCGATTAGTAGTATCCCAAAAACTGTTTGAATGATATTACTCATATCCTCACCTCATTCGATTAAATAACATCTTGCTTACCGATCATAAGATAATTCAACTGTTAATTTAAAGCAGTCTTCACTAAATTTATATTCAGTTCTCTCGATAACACTATTATACGCTCTATCCGACATTCAGGAAGCGCTTTCTATTAATAAATATACTGAAGAGACCTACAGTTCAATTTCAATCTCGGCTTATTAAACAGAGACTAACTTAAGTCTTCTTTTTTCGCAAAAACCTCTTTAACCACCGTCAACGCATTCAATACCTTCGGAAAACCAACGTAAGGAATACAATGAATGCAAGTTTCCACAATTTCAGTACGACTAAGCCCAACGTTGAGGCATCCGTTGAGATGAACACGTAACTGGTCTGCTGTATCACCTTGCGTTAATAAACTAGTAATAGTAACAAGTTCGCGTTGTTGCAACGATAAACCAGGACGTGTATAAATATCATTAAATGCAAATTCAAGAATTAGCTTAGCCACATCCGGTGCCACCCTATCCAAACTAGCCATTACATGATCAGCTGCTTCAGCATCCACCCGTTGTAACATGGCTTTTCCATTAATTAACCGTTGCTTATTTTCCATTTTAATCAGCTCCTTCATTTGATTGATTCTAGGTTACAACCTCGGGTGTACCCGACATCAAGCTTTATTTCAGGAGGTTTTCAAATTAATGCAAATTGGTGAATTTTCACGACAAACTGACCTAACAATCGATACGTTACGCTATTATGAAGAAGTCGGCCTGCTTCGTCCCACGCGAACTGCCGGTAATCATCGTCAATACCAGGCTAAAGATATCGACTGGGTTAATTTTTTGAAGCGTTTAAAACAAACGGGCATGTCGATTCGAAACATGCAACGCTACGCGCAATTGCGCTATATCGGTAATCAAACAATCCCTGAACGTTTGATATTACTGCAAAAACAAGAAACACAACTTAATGACCTAATGGTAGCAACACAAGCTAACTTGGATTTTCTTCATCAGAAGATGACAACTTATCATGAAATGCAAGAATCAGACTTTGAATCCCATTAAATTATTAATATTATATTTAATTACTTGTTTTTCGTTTAGCATTGCATAAACTGCTATCCACCGTTTCTTATATCTCTTATGATTAATATCAGATTTCAATTAATCATTTGGAGGGATTATTAATGAAAAAAGCGGGAATTTTGGGACTAATCATCACTATTATCGTATTAGTACCAGTTGGTCTCGGTTTCAACTGGTACCACTCAAATTACGGAACAAAAACATACTATACTCAAATCACGACTAAAGGTGAACGTAAAACCGGGAAAGATGATTCCGGCAAGCCCTATGTCTACTACCATTACTCACAACCTGGATACAGCGACAATGGTGTTAAGAAAGAGCTCACTTTTGATAGCGTCCTACCACGCTCACTCAAGATGCACGCTTATCTCAAAGTCGGTTATAATGACAAACGCCAACAAGTGATTAACTGGGAAAAAGTTGATCGAAAAGACATTCCCCAAGCAGCACTGAATAGAATCAATTAATTGTTAAACCCCAGCAAGTTAAAAGCTTGCTGGGGTTTTATCGTGTTTAGTCTATAACTTAATCATCGATTACTATGTCGACAAATTACTGCACCTAATTAATTTGCATAATGACGATTACCGTTAATGGTTTCTTCCTTTCATGACCAATATCTAGTATTTCAAAATCCGAGGATCAATTCTAGCTCACGGCTTTTTACTTAAGCTTAGAATTGCCACTTTCAACAAAGCAAATAAATAACTATTTAAGTCTATTGTTGAACAAAATATGAATTTAGTATTAATATTTTGTTAATATTTTTAACTAGTTATGATATGCTTGTTTTCGGCTGCCATAATCATTCACTTGGCCATATAATAAAATTCTACTTATATTCATAACATTTCGCCTAGTATAAGTACTCCAGGAGGAACATCGATGTCAGAAACAAAGTATTGTATTAACTGTGGAAAAGCGATTCCTACTAACGCGACCTTTTGCCCTTTTTGTGGCGCAACTCAGGACAAAGTCGCTTCCACTGAAGATCAGAACACCATTACTTCCGAGCAGCACAACACACCTAATCAACCAGAACATGTCAATATGTGGACCGCACTAAAGCTAGGAATGCGTCAAACCTTTACTTGGTCACAACGGATTACGCGGCCTCAATATTGGTGGCTTTACTTAGATTTGGTCCTAATTTCCCTAGTTTTAACCATCGTACTTGGTATCAGAGCATACAGTTATCCAGCTTTTATCCTCAGCCCATTACACGTTAATGTTTTACAAACCGTGCTGTTATTGATTTTTTCAGCGCTCATGGTTTGGACTTCAGTGATGCAATTCACAGCCAGTGCGCGGCGACTCCACGACTCTAATCGGTCAGCGCATTATTTATGGTTCTATCTGCTTCCACTTGTCGGCCCCATTTTAATCATTGTTTTCCTATGCCAACGCTCTGAACCAGCTGGAAAACGTTTCGACCGTTTAGCTAGCCAACCAAAACCTTGGACACACAAATGGTGGACTTGGTGCCTGCTAGTCTTATTGACATTGGGATACGCCGCTCTCATTAACATAACGGCCCGTGATACTGCCATGGACGCCGCTCTGACGACAACTTCCAAGTCAGCTACAACTAACTCTGACGACAGTTACAGCGATAGCGACAGTGAAGAATCTAGTGATAGCACGGACTCTGACTCAGATTCTGACAGTATCACTATTGGCGACGACGACATCGATATCGCCAATCAAAAAGCTTACAGTACCTCATTTACCGACAGTAGCTGGGCGAAATCCACATTTAAAATCGATAAAGTCACGGTCTACAAAACGGACGGCACTTATACTAGCGGTAGCGGTAATGACAAGAAAGATTTTAACGGCGTCGTAAAAGTTCACATGAGTATCCATGCCGGGCAAGATATTTTAGCCTATCCGACCCAGGCCAAACTCAGCACGAACGACGGTCAACAAGTCGAAGCCGACATGGATAGCGATGATTTTGACGGTGATTTAAACAGTGGTACCGATTCTGACGGTAACGTATACTTTATTTTATCAAAATTATCCAGCGTTAAAGACATCACTAGTATTCGCCTAAAATGGGATGCTAGTTATGATACTGACGATTATGACGACGATAACGCTTATAAGACATTTGACACAACGCTTAATTTAAACTAGTTATCAATTAATACTGGTTTATAAGCTGTTTAATCCGTCAAATCGGTGACGGCTCGTAATTAAATCACGTCCAAATATATACACACAATAAATTCCCCCATAAGCTAGATTTTCATACTAGCCTGATGGGGGGATTTATTGCTTTTAAAGTGTGCTACACTCCTGTAATTATTCTCAACTAACATTAATTAACTTTTTAAGTATTTCGCTTTATTTCGTAAGAAGCACTTCACTGCATCATCCAAGTAAAACCCATTTTCCATTGCCAAAATACTCAACCACCACACGGATTCACTAATATTTTTATTACTTTTAGCTGTTTTATTGATTAAAAGCCGTCGACTTCTGTGTATTTACTGGCTGTAATTAAGCGATAATTACCAGCATTGACTGTTAGTTCTACCCGCGCTTTACGACTTCGGATATAATAATTTTTCCCACACCTTTTGATTTCATCTGGTTGTATCAGAATATGATTGACTAAATCTTTAATTTCAACTTCGCTTAAATTAACGGCTAATTTCTTATTAATACGTTGAAAGACCCGTGGTGTATAGCAAATATGTGTTCTAATTAACTCAAGAATTACGGATTGTTTGCTCATTTACTGCCCTCCAACATTTAATCATGCACTTGCTTTTTAGAACGTACGTTCCTATAATTAAGGATAACATATTCGGTTCTGAAAATATATTTTCCTCTGGAGGTCAACATGAAAACTGCATTATTTCTAATGCTAGATCAATACGCAGATTGGGAAGCTTCTTATCTAGCTAGTCAATTAAATCAAAGCACTGACTGGCAAGTTAAAACGACTTCAACAACACCATTGGTTACGTCAATTGGTGGCTTCACCACTAAAGTTGACTATCAACTGGATTGTTTACCAACTATTGACTTATTAATCCTAATTGGTGGTAACTCTTGGAATATCAATAATTCATTATTATATTCACTAGTTCAGCAACACCTCAATGCCTCAAAACCAGTTGGCGCAATCTGTGGTGCGGTAGATTACTTAGCCCAAAACGGTTTTTTAACTGGTTAT
This sequence comes from Lactiplantibacillus sp. ME-2, assembly GCF_022549155.1. Lineage (NCBI taxonomy): Bacteria > Bacillati > Bacillota > Bacilli > Lactobacillales > Lactobacillaceae > Lactiplantibacillus > Lactiplantibacillus sp. ME-2. Next base: position 8,849 of record NZ_JAKZEQ010000047.1, on the reverse strand, counting down.
CAGCATACCGGCAATTCACTGGCGATGTGGCACAATTATCCTAACTATCAAAACTCAGCCGACTTTCATGAACAGCAAGTCATTAGCGACAAGAATCTAGTCACAGCTAACGGCACAGCGGCACTGGCATTTACTGCCGCCGTTTTACAACTAATTCATTTTCAATCTAGTGAAGAACTAACCCGAACTATCGATCTATACCGCTTAGGATTTTACCAATACTGTCAAAAATATGGTAATCCGTTCGGCTAAGTTTTTCCAAAAACTAATCTTGTCAGTTAAAACAACGTCAACACTCGCGCCAAATTCTGCCGCATAATGCAGACACCTTCTTGGATAGATAAATCATGCGTATTAAATAAAACAATATTCCCAATAAAAGTTTCAAAGAAGAGTTGTTCATTAGCTTTCAGAATTTAAAAGCAATATTATCATTTTAGTTATGCGGTTCAAGGCCAAGTGACATCGCCATTCGACCCAACTCTGGGCTCGATAGTCACTTAGTTCTACCTAAAAACGAGATCCAAGCACGTATGAAGACGTCGCTGGATCTCGTTTTTTAATTTTTATGACGACAATTAGTGCCGTGAATAAACCGGAGCATGCTCGTTCTTAACCGATTTCACTTAATTAAGCTTGGTAATCCTGATAGTCTACCGCCAAGTTCTCCAAAGCATTCAAAACAGGCAAGAACTTCTCTCCTAATGGGGTGAGTGAATATTCAACCTTTGGTGACACCGGTGGATAAACCTTGCGATTGAGTTCACCAAAACGCAAGACCCGCTGACTAAGGAAATACAGAATAACCATGCTCCATTTTCCGCGAACGACTTTTTGAACACTGGCAAATGGACAATCCAAAAAGTTTTCATCCGATACCGATTCATTCATAATATTTACTATCCCTGTTCATAATTAATCAATCGTACGACGTTAACTGATAACCACTATTATACTAAAGATTGTCCGGCCACCGTCGTTCATGATACCGTATTTGTCTAGATAGCTATTTTATTTCTTTACTAATACTAGTTTAGAACAGATTAGTGCGCGGCTGCACGCTGATTCGTGTCATTGCCCACTTCTAGTGTCTTATCTGGGTAACTGCTCGGGTAAGCGCGTCCGCTCACGATAAAACCAGCTAAACATTGGTCGTTTCCTGGTCAAAGACAATTACCCGTTTACCTTGATTACCACCCTGTTCAAAATCAAGATGGGCCTGTTTGACCGCGGCGAGCGTAAATGGGTAGGCCTTCGAAACAGTGACCGTTAATTGACCTTGCTGATACAAGTCAAGAATAGCCTTGCGAGCATCCTCTGAAAGATCGCCAAGTGCATAGACTGCCGTAATTCCAAGCGCTGCTGCTTGTTTCTTATCTGGCACCCCGTTAACCGAGACCAAGCGGCCACCCCGTTTCACCACCTGGTAACTAGCGGCTAAGGTTTGTGCGCCCGTCAAATTCACCACAAGATCAACGTCGTGAACTAATTCTGTAAAATCTTCAGTTTGATAATCAATGATTTGATCCGCACCTATACCTTTTAGATAAGCTTTATGCTACGAACGAGCCGTAGTAATTACAGTTGTGCCCGCGGCCTTAGCAATCTGGATTGCCATACTACCAACACCACCAGCGCCACCATGAATTAACACTTTTTGCCCGGCTTGCAAGTGCCCATTCTTCATAATGGCGCTCCAAGCTGTTAATGCCGTTAAGTAAAGTCCCCCAAGTGGAATCAAGTCTAGCTGGTCAGGGACTTGCGATAGCGAATCGTCTTGATCAAGCACGATGTATTGCGCATACGTCCCCCGTTTAGTATAGCCCATCACATGATCACCGACCTGAAACTTGGTGACTTCAGCACCAACTTGCTCAACAATTCCAGAAAAATCGCCACCTAGCATGTGCGGCAACGTCGGCCGAAACTCCGCCGGCATCGTTGGAAACGGGCCGTACTTGCGCATCACGATATCTGGATCATTGACTCCTATTGCGGCAACTTTAATCAACACATCTTTTTCTCCTGGAACCGGCTTCAGTGCGACAACTTCTTGCAGAACATCAACTGAACCATATTCATTAACAATAATTTTTTTCATATTACTATCGCTCCATTCATTAGCTTTAAAGTATCTGCTACTATAGATGATACTAAGGCATAATGTAAGTACCATTTTTATTAATAGGTACTATCTTTTGGGATAGATATGGGATAAATTAGCGCTTATGAGTCGTTCTTTTGTCAAATGTTTTCAGTTTTATGCGACTACTATGCCAGGGTTGCTGATCGGTTCAATAAGCAAATATAATAGCAAAGAACGATACGCTTTGTCAGCGACCTGTTGAAAATTCAAGTAATTTTCCTTAAAGCATTGCTTTCGGGACAGCTTAATATGCCAAACCATTTCACATTATGTTACGACACTCATTTTTCCACTTAACCCAGTAATCAATTTCACATCATATCTAATAAATCTGTTGATAACTTCTACATCATAAAAGTTATGCACTGTGGATGGCTGGATTCACCACAATTATCCTCATTTTCCTTACTTATCCCCAGATACTCATGCACTTACCCACAAATAAGTCATGTTATTAACATTTACAGTCATTAGTCCCAACTAATTACCGATTTGTCATCTAATTCCTTTAACTTATCCACAAGCACGCGTGCAACAACTGCAACCATTCGCAAATAATTTAACTTACCATTCTAGTCTGCACATTGACCAGCAATACCTAAACCGCAATTTCGCGGTCTCAGCGCTAGCATCAGCCAACGTCGCAGCCACAATTTATTTCGTCCAATTCATCGCCAGCTACTAATGAGGGCCACCCTAAACAGGCCATCAGTTAACGGCACACTTTATTGATGACCCCTTTAGTTATACCTAATTTATGATTGGTCCGTGCCATATGACCCGGCATTAGCTTTGAGTTAGTCTGACCTCAATTCCATGCGCTTTGAAGACTCAGGTTGACCTGTTATATGATGACACTTTTAATTAGTTTACGATTAACGGATTATTAAAATTTAATTGACATTCAAAGTCCTTATTATTATCATATTATAATATACAGGGCTGTCACTTAAGTCTATTTCAAATAACGTGGTGAATGTAATGGTAAAACGATACAATAGCAAAAAAATTGAACAACTGATTTACAATATTTACAAAGGTTACGGCTTTACCGAAGAAGAAAGCCAAGAAGTCGCCCACATGTTGATCTACACCGATTTGATTGGCATTGAATCCCATGGCGTCCAGCGAATGATCATGTATGACGACTTCATTCGTAACGGTAAGATTCGCGTACATAATCGGCCAGAAGTTGTTAAAGAAACCGATGTTAGTGCGGTCGTTGACGCGCACTTTGGCTTGGGTCAATTGAACGGTATCTATAGCATGCGCCTAGCCATTGAAAAAGCAAAACAACACGGTATCGGTATCGTTACGACTCGTAACTCCGGTCACTATGGTATTGCAGGTTACTATGCCAACATGGCTGCCGAAGAAGGTCTGATTGGCCTGTCGTCGTGCAATTCACGTTCAGCGATGTTACCCACTCATGCTACCAAAGCATTGGTCGGCACCAACCCAATTGCCTTTGCCATGCCAGCCAACCCGAACACATTTATCTTCGACGCGGCCACAACGACGGTGCCACAAGGTAAAATTGAAGTTTATCGTAAATTAGGTAAAGATATGCCCGCATTATGGGTCGCTAAGGATGGCGAAACGCCCGTTAATAGCCATAACGATACCAAAGACTTGGATGCCCTCCGTGATTTAGATTCCAATGTTGGTTTAGCTCCATTAGGTGGCGTTACCGAAGACACCGGTAGCCACAAAGGGTTCGGTCTCGGTGTCATCGTCGAGGTTTTCACAGCAATCCTTTCAATGGGCAACACCTCCAACGAAATTACTCCGGACGACCTTTCCGTGGGCCCTTGTCAGAGCTTTGTCGCCATCGACCCTTCAATCTTTGGTGATAAGGATGCCATTATTGCTAAGTTTTCAGCTTACTTGCAAGCCATTCGCGACCTACCATCCGTTCCCGGCAAACCAGTCATCGTTGCCGGCGATAAGGAAGCTACCGCGTATCAAGACCGGTCGGCTAACGGCATCGAAATTGATGACAAGACACTCGCAGAAGTTACCGGAATTGCCAAGCGACTAGGGATCGACTACGCGCAATATGTTGATTAACTAATTTTGTTATTCATCTAATTTAAAAACCAGCAAATACCAATGTTCCGAATAATCAGGGACATTGGTATTTGCTGGTTTATTTGTGTTTGGCTTATAACGTAAACATTCGCCAATCAGCAAGTCCGCGTTGAGCAACCTCTAATAACCGTTGTTTTTATCGCCATCGCCACAAAACATTGGTACTTTCAGTAGTCACGCGTTAAAGGTGCAAGCAATGGTCGTTAGTCTTATTATACCTACACGGCTACCACTTTACTGCCAACAATCACATCACTACCACTTAGCGCCCACCCTAAAAGACTGCGACCCTAAATTAATTTGGAAACTTTCCTGACCATGATTTTTCCACACCGTATCAGTCTCAAAAAATCCACAGTTACCCAAGCAAGTCAGTTTACACCCGCTATAATCATCAAGACGAACCTTACTTACAACTATCCATTTAATTTGACGTTTCCATCCGAATAACCAGGTGCTAGGATTCAACTCGTGGAAATAATCACGTGGCTGTTGTGATTTTTTCATTTATCGCACAGAAATTGGAGGAATATTCTATGAAAAATGGAGTACGTATAACAAGAACACTAGTCATAAGATTGTCGAACTCAGTTCTATTGTCGTAATGAGCAGTGTTTTAGGAATTACATTAGCAAAGCCTGTACAAGGGAAAGCTGATCAAACATCAAGTCCTAGTACCACTAAAGTTAAAGCCGCAACTTCAGGTGCTACCTCAGAAGTATCATCAATTAGTACAATTACGGCTAACAGTGCTACTAACGTGTCTTCAGCAACCCATCAATTTTCAACAGCAACTACTACTAGCCAGCAGGCCAGTTCAGCCACTAGTAATATTTCCACAACTACAGCAAGCAAACAAATATCTAAATCCACTACTGGTAAGCTAAATTCAAATGAGACAGCAACTACAAGTAATAGCGCGGCTACCTCCGTAGCCAGTACGGCACCATATATACCAGCAAAATCCAATGTCAGTTTCACCGACAACATCAAGTCAACTATTGCAAATACTCCGACAACGGTAGCAGCACCAGCTATTCCTAGTCATAGCACGCAATTTATTGATGATTCAGCCCCTATCACATCCCCGACACCCGTTACAACTAATTCTATCCATGTTCGACCATTTACAGTACATAGTTCATTTTCGTTTAAACCAGGTCAATTTTTACGCTTCACACTTCCTAATGTTGCTTTACTTCGCGATGACGTTGAACAAGGTGTTCCAAATTACGTAAAAACTTTTTCATTGCAATTAAACCTGGTGCAATGATTGGGTGGTCACAATATCATATTCTACCATCCATTTCTGGAGCACAAGCATTACTCGAAAGTGGTTGGGGAAAATCCACATTATCAGTTCAAGGTCATAATTTATTTGGAATCAAAGGCTCATATCATGGTCATTCTATTGAAATGCCAACAACAGAATATTTAAATGGCGAAGACGTAACGATTGAGGCTACCTTTCGAAAATACCCAGACTGGGCAACTAGTATTGTTGATCATGGCGCATTCCTTAATCAAAATTCTCGTTACCGTAATTTGCTTGGAGTAAAAAATTATTCGACCGTTGCATGGGATTTGCAAAACGATGGCTACGCAACGGCACCTAACTATGCCACTTCATTAATTAATGCCATTCAAGATTACGATCTGCAGGAATGGGATCAAGAAGCCTTTACGGGCAATACTGGTTCGACAACTACAACCACCGGTAACCACAGGTCCGGCACTTATACCTTTATTCAGAATTCGAATATCCGGACAGAACCATCCTTATCTGCACCTATCATTGGTGTTTATTATCCTGGGGACGTGGTTAATTACACAGGTCAGATTAAAGCCGAAGGATATACTTGGTTATAATATCTTGCTAGTACCGGTGCAATCCATTACGTTGCTTTGCCAAGTACGATAAGTATTCCGTCAACATCGACATATACGCCAACCAATCCTATGAGAAATGTATCCGGCACTTATACATTTACTGAGAACACAAACATTCGGACTGCACCTTCACTATCGGCACCCGTTGTCGGTACTTACTATCCTGGTGATTCAGTTACTTACACAGGTCAAGTTAACGCTGAGGGATATATCTGGTTACAGTATCTTTCCGGCTCTGGCAATACGCGTTACGTTGCAATGAGTGGCACCTCAGCACAATACAATACCAACAATATTTCGGGTACTTTTACCTTTACTCAACAAACCAACATCCGAACTGCACCATCAACGTCAGCGTCAATAGTTGGGGTCTACTACCCCGGTGACTCTGTTATTTATAACGCCCAGATTACTGCTGACGGTTACACTTGGTTACAATACATTTCTGGCTCTGGCACCCTCCGCTATGCAGTAATGTAAAATTAAGGAGTATGATTACATGAAACTAACAACAAAGTTTATTCTATATCTAACCTTATCTTTTTCCGGAATAGTGCTACTATTTGGGATTAGAAGTATGGTTAGAAATAGTTTCGCTTTCGAAGCAACTAGGGCTCAAGCTGCCAGTACAAGTCACTCTAATTCAAGCCATACTAAATCTAAAACGCGTAAAAGTAGTGTCAGCCATAAAACAGCCGCTGCAACGGCAACCCCGGTTGATTGGCACGGCCCTTCTGAATCCAACCATCCTTATCCGAATGTGCAAAATTATCCCAACTTGAGGATTGATGTCTCCGTTGCAAAACAGCGGGTCTACCTGAAAGCTGGCGATAAGCTCCTGTACACAATGCTTGCCACTACCGGTAAACCCGGCACAAATGCAACCCCCAAAGGCGATTTCGTTATCCAACCTGAACGCGGCCTGCATTTTTACAACGCTAGCTTGAACGAAGGTGCCAATTACTGGGTCTCATTTAAGGATCACGGCGTCTACCTCTTTCACTCGGTTCCAGTAGACGCATCCGATCACTATATTGCCAGCAAGGCAGCCTTACTCGGCAAAAGGTCCGATTCACATGGTTGCGTCCGCTTGTCCATTTCGGATGCTAAGTGGATGTACGAGCATATCCCAGTAAACACACCTGTTCATATCCAGTAATAATACGAAGCCTGCCAAACGCGTAACGATTAGCTGAGAAGTTGATAGTTACGCGTTTTACAGTAAAAAGCACAATGACTAGAATCAGTAATCGTGCTCACTATCAATCATTAATTTGAACTTATCACGTGCTCCTCAGCCAATACAGATTTAAACGCTACTTCACCAGTCAACAAGTTGGTCTTAAGCAGTTTTTGATTTCTTACGTATCACCGCCAATTAATAGTCAAACTTAAAGCCACCCAATTGCGCTACCGTTTCAGGATCATGCATGTTGCCAAATAGGCTCGTGCCCTCGTCTAATTTTGTCATTTGTTGCATCTCGTCTTGAGTTAACTCAAAATCAAATATTTGAGAATTCTCAACAATGCGGGCTGCATGCACGGATTTAGGAATCACCACAATATTACGCTGGTTCAACCATTTCAAAATAATCTGACCGTTCGTCTTACCATGTGCTTCAGCAATTTCTTGAATGGCTGAGTTTGTGAAAATTCCCTTCTTGCCTTCTGCAAATGGGCCCCAGGCTTCCGGTACGATATCATGATTCAACAACCACTGAACCCGTTGTGGTTGTTGATAAAATGGGTGAAGTTCAATCTGATCGACTGTGGGTTTGACTTCATTATGCATAATCAAATCTTGTAACCGGTCATTTTCAAAGTTGGCCACTCCCAGTGCCTTTAATTGACCATCGTGGTAAGCAGCTTCCATTGCTCTCCATGAACCATAAACATCGCCTAACGGTTGGTGGATCAAGTATAAATCAATATAATCAAGTCCAAGACGTTTAAGTGAGGCCTGGATAGCGGCTTGTGTTTGCTCATAACCCGCATCTTGGACCCATAACTTAGTCGTTACAAAAATTTCTTCACGGGCGATGCCACTCTCACGAATGGCGGCGCCGACCGCTCGTTCATTGCCATACGCAGCTGCCGTATCGATCAACCGGTAACCTTGTTTTAAAGCAGTCAAGACTGCTTGCTTACATTCTTCAAAATCAGGGATTTGGAAAACTCCGAATCCTAATACTGGCATTTTCAAACCATTATTTAATGTGATTTCTTTTTTCATATTAGCTGCTCCTATTCTGGGGTATTGATTCCAACGCTAGCTCGGTTGTCGAGCGCTGGTTCCGTAATTAGTTTCATGACGTAATCGGCAATGCTATCGCGTGAAACGTCATGACCACCGAATGATTCGCCCTTTTGCGTAATTTCATAATTGATTGGCCCGTTATTGTACCAACCAGGACGAATAATTGTGTAGTTTAAATCTGATTGTTCAATACGGTCAGCTGCCTGCCGAAACGATTTTAAAATCGGATTGTGGTAAGGTTCCGGCGAATCACCTAACCACGCTGGAATTTCCTGATAAATTCCCATCGTTGTAATAAAAATTAATCGTTGAATGCCATTGCGTTCCATCGCTGAGATAATATGAGCTGCAAAGCTATCCATATCACCATTTAATGCGACAAAAACAAAGTCCTGTCCTTTAATCGCTTGATCTAGGGTCCGTCTTAAAACTACTTAAGTAAGATGCAAATTGAGGCAATGTAGA
>NZ_JAKZEQ010000046.1:0-20849 GCF_022549155.1 Lactiplantibacillus sp. ME-2 | reverse complement strand
GGCCATCATAGTCTCGTGGGCTCGGAGATGTGTATAAGAGACAGAGCTAAATGAGCTTGGGATTTTTTGTGGCCGCTGTTAATCTGGCTATCAGTGTGATTATGGATTATTTAGAATCATCCAGCTAATGACGACTAGTCATCCGGCCGAATCGTTTCCGAGTAATGACTTAACTGGTATATCGGTGCCCGTCGTGCCAATATTGCTGGTGCTTTGTGAACTTTCACTAGGCAACCAGTTTGCCCACTTGGGGTCAGTCGAACATCATAATTTTGAAAACTAGGGCGTATCGGCGTAGTCACTGTCAGCGGTCCAGTAACGCGCTGTAAGCCAATCTGAATATTTGCTAGGTGCTGGAAAGGGATCCCCACTAAATTACTTAAAAAGCCATCATATAGGCGCCATAGTGCCCCGGCGGACGGCACCCAGACTGGTTGTCCAGCGGCTGCTTGTAATTGGAATCGTAACGTCACGTACTGCCGGGTCACGGTCAACTGAATCGGTCGAACCTTCAACCGAGTAGTAGCGGCTTTTAGGACTGCAACTTGGGCCAACGCTTGGGGAACATCATAGCTCGCCGCAAATACTGGGAACTGATTAGTGGGTACCTGTCGTCCTTTTTCCGTAGTCGTAAGTTGCCGGATAACTTTCATCATTGCTTCAAGGCCAAGTACATATGCGCGTTCGTATTGGACCCGCTCAACCGGTAATGCTGGTACAATTAATTGTGTCATTTTGCCACCCCCATCAACACGCACTTAATTATCGTTAGTTTACTCACGTCTTCAGCCCCAGTAAAGCCTTTTCAGCTATTTCGTTAATTAATTTTGTCAAAAGTTTTATCTAGTAATGTTTCTAAATTGGAATCCTTCTAAAAAGTGTGGTTTAATAAGGGTGAATATGATAAAAGGAGGAACCGCGTCGTGGCAGAAGATATGTTGACCCAAGCCTTGCAGCAATTAAAGGACCATAAAATCCGTGTAACGCCGCAACGGCAAATCATTCTTAATTATTTGATTACTCACCATAATCATCCATCCGTCGAAACCATCTATCAGGAATTAGCAACTCAATTACCTAACCTGAGCTTGGCAACGGTTTACAATACGTTAAAACTTTTTGTCGACTTAGGAATCGTAATTGAATTACAAAATGGCGATGCTGGCACCCACTATGACTTTTTCGGTCGACCACATTATCACGTCGTTTGTGAGAATTGTGGTAAAATTACTGACGTTTTCGAACCCGACCTCCGCAGTGTCGAAGCCAAGGCGGCGGAACTCTCTGGGTACTTGGTTACGGGTCACAATATGGAAGTCTATGGATTATGCCCAGACTGCCAGAAACTACTCAATGTAACTAAAACAGCTGATTTAAAGCGATTGAAATTGACGCACAGTGAATAGAACCAGTTCAATGGCAACCGGCTATTTAGCGCGCTGGTTATCCTAAAACAAAAGGAACACTTTCAGTTTTCCTGTATTAGTCCCTGTCAACCTTAAGTGGACTATCACAGCCTGAGGTGTTCCTTTTAATTTATACGATAAGCTGGTCTTACTTACGCTTTAATCAGCATCACAATCGGAGGACGCTTTCGGAATACCAATCAGCAATTACACGACCGGTAGCCCTCAACCCCCTGGCCGGTATCAATGTTGTGGGACTTCTTCCAGCATGCCATAGAACTGTGACTTGTCAGAGAAATCAGCCATATAGGCCCCGTTCAATCCGGCCTTTTGCCCGATTATTCCTAAGTCGATCATTAGCTTTTCTTCTTCATCTGGAAAGTGTAACCGTCCCTTAATGGCTACACTACGAATATAGTTTACTAGGCGATTGACTAAGGCTTCTGGGTTCTTAGTCGTAGTAATTTTTTTATCGACCTGCATTAATACATCAATAATATCCAATAAGTCCCCCGACTGATCAGACCACCCACTTAACCGGACGATTAGTCCCTTAATAGCCTCTTGAGCTTGTTGTCGTAATTCTGATTCTCGCTGCATTAATAAAGTCCCCCTCTATATGATTCGGATTACCATAATAATTTCAAATTATAGGTATCTTTATATACACTTTTATTATACACGCTTATGATTGCATTCAAAAAAACATTCATAAACGTTCAAAAAACGCCCATCAACGTAAAAAAGTCCGAGCTTTCACCCGAACTTAACCCCACTTTAATTTACTAATTACCCTAACGTTCCTGTCCAAACGCAAAATAGAGCCACGGTCCAAATGGTTGTACAAAGGCTAATAACAACCAGCCAAGTCGATGTCCTCGGCGAAATGACTTCGCCGTCAAGACATCCGCAACCACAATTGTGGTTGCGGTAATCTCCATGGCGGCAACGGGTAACAACCGTTGCTTTAATTTACGTTTGATCCGTGGTGGCATTTGATTGTGATGACGAAATAGTCCCATATTGACGCCTCCCTTAATTATTACCAACATTATACCTTGTTAATTAAGAAAGCGCTATCTTGATTCATACCCTTGTGGGGCTCGCCCGACAAACTTAGTGTCTGGGATCGTCAATTCATCAATAACCGCTTTCCCATGCAGTAACTGGCGCGTTGTCACACCGACCTGTCCTCGATCGATTGTAATGATTTGGTAACTACTGCCCTCATGAACATAATGATGATGTGGATCATGGCAATCGATCGCATAGGCCGCAGAACCGGCCACCACATTCAGAATATTATCTCCAATCAAATAACTTGAAACAAAGTGAACGTGACCAGAGAATACGCCGCCTAAATTATGTCCCCGAAGCACCGATAACAGCGCCGGCGTATTTTGTAAAATCGCATAGTGCATATTTGTCATCGTCGGCCCATCTAGGGGGTGATGCAAAAATAGAAAAGCCCGCTTTGTCGGTGCCTGTCGTAGATGTTTTCCCAACCATTGTAGCTGTTGTGGTGCCAACCAGCCTGCCTCATAACCGCTAACCTTTGAATCCAAAAAATAAAAGTCGTTGTTGCCAATCCGCATGCGACTCGCGTAGTATGGTCCCGGGTCAGCCGGCAAATACCCTTCGTAAAACGCCGCTCGCCGATCATGGTTTCCAAGGATAACTCGAACATGACAATCAAATTCAGCTTCCATCGTATGGATGATTGCGTGCAGCCGCTGATAATCGTCAGCGCTACCGTCATGAATCAAGTCCCCGGTAAAAACAATCAAATCTGGCATGGTTGGTAATCGCCGAATATCATCAATAATATTGGCAAGCTTGCCCCAGGGATCGTACTGCTGACCATGTGCCGGTACTTGGCCGCGGGGGGTTAAATGTAGATCAGAAATCTGAATAACTTGTAAAGGACGCAATTCGATCCTCCCTCTCATACTTTAATCACCAGATGGTTATCTCTAATATAGCGAGCTAACGTAAAGTTTTACCAATCTTCATATAAAGTAACTGTAAAGTTTGTGCTAACCTCTCTTTACGCACCATTGAAAAGTGCCCCCACAGCAACACCTTTCACCAATAGTTCAGCCATCACCCGTATTGCCCTCATTATACTGAAACCACATTATCGGCAGCACGTGCCCAACGGCTTTACTGTAAGTCTTCAGTATATCCGCATCTTATTTCGCCGTCCCCCAGAGCTAGTTGTTCTTGACCTCAGCACTTGGCACATGCCACCCGTGTTTCATACTGAGCTAGCTAGTCTGACGCGTAATCTCATAATTTTGGGTTGACAAGCCCACCTTTTGCCGCCACCATGAAGATAAGCTTTAATAACATCATACGAGTGAGGGATTATTTTGAAAAATATGTTTGTCGGGCCCCATGTGGCCCTTGCTGTTCCCCAGCCAGAAGATTTTGATGAGATCAGTGACTGGTACACTGACGCCGATTTTGTTCGTAAAATGGATACGGCTGCCGCCCGACCACTGACCGGTGAAGAACTCGAACGAACTTACCGTAACCTTGATCGGAATACCGAATACTACTTTCACGTTCATAGTTTAGAAGACGACCACTTATTAGGCTTTGTCACCCTATTCAATATCGAATGGCATAACCAGGTTGCCCAATTAGCCATCGCAATCGGCGATCCCGACGAACGCGGCCATGGTTATGGTACCGAGACACTCAGCTTGATTTTGAACTACGCTTTTAACGAATTGAATCTTTACAAAGTCTGTTTGGACGTCATCGCAACAAACCCCGCCGCTATCGCTGTTTACCAGAATAGTGGTTTTGAATTTGAGGGCACCAATAAGCGTGCTATCAAGCGTGATGGGCAACGAATCGACCTCTATCACATGGGCTTATTTGCAGCTGATTTTCAGCCCCGCGTTACTTTAAACTAATTAATCAGCTCAATTAGTTGCAGCCAATAACTTTTGCAATTATAATAGTCGCAGATTGATAGAAAGTGACCAACTGACTGTCAATCCTTAATATTCTTTAGTTTTTTCGATTATTAGTGCGTTGCTGCCATAATGCAGCTAATAATCACTTTCATTCATAGACTCCCCCAAGTCTGATGAATGGGGTTCATCAAAGCCCCCACTTTGATGTTTCCTACTCCTTGACCACTACATCCGCTGATGTGGTGGCTTTTTTTATTGCCGTCTAAAAAAGCCGTCATGGGTATGCAATCCCCACAACGGCCTGCTATTATCTTGTAACAGCCAAAACAAGCGGTTCAACAACTGCCTGTTTCGATTAGATCCAACTGGTACCCAATCTACTCACGAGTAAATTATGTGCCACCAAGATTTAATCTTCTTCCAACTCAACATTGCTGTTCGTTCGACGAGCAATGAGCCATTCCTTGACTTGAATTAAAACCCACGCGATTCCCGCTGTAAAAAGCAACAACATTAGTGTCGAAACAATAATGACGATCACAATCTGAACGCCTTCTGCCTTTAACACGTCTAACTTAGTTACTAACGCGATCCCTGATGGAATAAAAATCAAGCTGATAAATTGGACAAAAAAGTTGCTAACACCCGCCACCTGCTCAAGTTTGACCACTTTAAACGTTAACAGCAAGTATAGTAGAATCATCCCAATCAACGGCGTCGGCATTGGGAATGCGGGCCAAATCTTATTGACTAAATTAGCGATTAAACTACTAGCTAATAAAATCAAACCATAAATCACAATTTGTGTAATAAACGCGCCTTTTTTCATCGAATCCCTCCCGGACCATCTAACCTAAACCAATCAACTGCGCAAACCCTGGAACCATAAAATTAACAAGAATACCGGCAATCACAAAGGCGATTGCACCAGTTGCACCTGCAGCCTCGCTCACTTCAATCGCTTTAGTGGCACCAACCGCATTACCGGCAATTCCGAATCCTAACCCGGCACCGAGCGGATTCTTGTGCAATTTGAACCAGCGAATAAAATGGTCGCCTAACGCGTAAATCAAAACTGAATTCAGAATGACTGCGAACGCCGCAATGGCTTGATCGCCACCCACCGACTCAGCCACCGGTAAAGCAATTGCTGTCGTTGCTGCTTGTACTAACATGGCACCTAACGCTGCATCCGTCAGACCAAGCAACCGTGAAATCCCATAGATACCAAATAATGACAGCCCTAACCCAATCGCTAACGCAATCACAATGACATCCCAATGTTTCTTAAAGATATCATTACGCTTATATAGTGGCACCGCAAACGAGACGGTGGCGGGCGCCACAAACCAGAATAACCAGTCGCCGCCAACCTGGTACGCTTCATAAACTTTTTGCACGGGTGCCTTTAGAATCGACGCAATCAATACCAATAAACCAATCCCGAGCAGCATTCCAAAAAATAACGGTTGGAATAACACAAAGCGATTTGTTTTGTGATATAAATACTCGCCAATCCCATACACCAAGATCGACAGTCCGATCCCGAAAAACGGATTATTGAGAAGATAGCTCACATAAGTTCCTACTTTCTTTTAGTGAAAAGAGTGACAAAAAAGGTGCCCCATCCGGGTCTAGTCATCATTAAATGGTGGTTAGGCTCAGAACAGTGCACCAACACGGTTCTCATTTATCATTAATTAATTATAACACATCAAAGTAATTTTTAATAGTAGGTTAGTTCGTCAAATTTAATCAACTGTATAAAACATCAACGCGTAAGCGCCAACACCGGTGTGCGTCGCAATAATTGGACTAGTACGCGCAACCAGTGGCGTTACTTGTGGAACGACTTGTTGGAGAAGCTTTTCTGGCGCTTCCGCAACGCTCGGTTCGCCGACGTAAGAAATTCCAGCCGCTTCGACTCGAGTCGCATCCGCTAATTGGTCTAGAATTTGTTCCTGCGCTTTGATTAGCGCCTTTTTCCCGCGCCCCCGCGTATAAAGTTTTAATTTTCCGGCTTCTAATTCAAAGACAAATTTTAATTTAATCAAATTCGTGACCATGCCAGCCAACTTAGGGACGCGCCCACCTTTGACCAAATTGTCGAGCGTATCCACGAACAAGTAGGTCTTAGTATGCTGCCGAATGACGGTTATCTTCGCCAAAATTGTGGCCATATCCGCACCGGCGTGAGCCATCCGTGCTGCTGTAAGCACTTGAAAGGCCATCCCACGGTCAGCCGCCTGGGTATCAATAACTGTCACATCGCCACTAGCAAGTTTGGCAGCTTGGCGAGCAGCATTGACCGTCCCACTCAATGTCTCCGTCAAATGTAGTGATAATACTTGGCTACCATCCGCTGTCAATTCATCGTAGCAACTGACGAAATCACCAATTGGCGGCTGGCTAGTCGTTGGCAAGACTGGGCTGACTGCCATCTGTTGGTCAAATTCCGCGGTACTAACTGCCGTATCTGCAATCAAGTCGCCACCGAACCCCACGAGTAACGGAACCACTTTAATATTATACTGTGCAATCTCGGCCGTCGTTAATTGGACCGACGAATCGGTGACGATTTTAATTGTCATATTTGGAAAACACCTTTCGATTAATTTGTGCTTCATTATAGCACCTCAGAGTCTAGGACCAATAAAAACTGCGTCACACCAGCATTTAGCCACTCATATTGATTTATGACGGTCATCATTTCGTTATAAACTTTGTAAAAATCGTCATATTTTTTCGTTCCATGACCTAACTTTTTCGTCTGAAAATCATGCTTTTAAACTTTTCGCGTCACACTTTCTTCACGCGTCGCCGCTATACTATATTTATAGTCATTAAGGAAATCCCAATCCTTAACGACCCCCTAACTTTAATGATTACTTCCCCAAGTAATGATGTGTGTGTACTTAATTACATTTTACCGATTTACTTCCCTTTTCCTCCGTATTTCCCCGATACGGAGGTTTTTTATTGCCTTCAAGCAGTTGTGGCTCACGCGTGAACACCGTATTAACCATAATCATTGCCAATCCAATTTCCACCATAAAAAACGCGCCAAGGCGAGAAACAAACTTCTCAACCTTACCGCGTATCGTGGTCCTAATACTTATTTCATCTTATCGAGATCTTCTGGTGCAATAAAAAAACTGACCTGTCCCGTTTCTAAATCAACGTGCGCCTTCACTTCAACACCTTTAGGAAAAATCCAGCCTTTCCCAGTATCTAACTTTAACGGCATTTCCCCATACGTTTTGGTTCGATACGTCTTTTCCATCAGAAAACTCCTTCGCTCTTTGCCAATTACGATTAACTGGGCTAATTATATAATCTGACGTCGTTTCTCGATAGTAAAGACACTTTCCAATGGCTTTCTTCAGTAGGAATGTCACGCTAAATCTGATAGAATCGGATTAACATTAAACCACTTAGGAGGGGTCGACCTTGTTCTATTCGTTTTTTGATCCGACTTACCTATTAGTCATCATTGGACTGATTATCTCAATGGCCGCATCGGGTTACGTTAATCGGACATTCCGGCATTATGATGCCTATCGTAGTCAATCTGGCACAACCGGCACCGATGCAGCTCGCTTTATTTTAAGCCAATCTGGTATCAATGATGTTGGTGTCCAAAAGATAAGCGGGGATCTGACCGACAATTACAACGGTCAAACTAAGATTCTCAGCCTATCAGAAGCCACAGCAGATTCAACCTCTGTGGCCGCCATCGGAGTTGCGGCCCACGAATGCGGACACGCAGTTCAAGATCACGTTAACTATTGGCCAATGCGCTTGCGGACCGCCCTCGTGCCCATCACGAACATCGGTTCAAGCTTATCATTACCACTAATCATTATCGGCGTTTTATTGAGTTACAACCAAACACTGATTCACATTGGGATTTTACTCTTCTCACTGGCGTTATTGTTCCAACTTGTCACGCTTCCAGTTGAATTCAACGCCTCAAGACGCGCCCTCCAGATTTTATCTGATGGGCAAGTTTTGACTCGCGACGAAGTTCCCATGGTGCGTAAAGTGCTTGTCGCGGCGGCTTTAACCTATGTTGCTGCAGCCCTGTCAACATTCTTACAATTACTACGACTAATTATTCTATTCGGTGGTAATCGTGACGATAACTAATCGCGCCAAATGGCAGTGCCCACAGCCAGTCACCAAAATCTGCTTGGTCACTATCAACTTAGCGTCGCCGCAAACTTGTTATTACTAGCATTGTTGCGAATCAAAATAGTCACTTCAAAGGACAACTTTTGAAGTGACTATTTTCTTTGGCCCCAAACAGTCGATCATCGCACCTCGCCAAGGCATTCCGTAAGAACGTTGATGATTCTTCACACTTCTTAATAAAGCCTTTCCCTTTTTTTCATGACATTCGCCATGTTCAGTCACAAATTCTTCACACAACCTCGGTATGATTACATCATAGCAATTGAGGTTAACTCAATCAGCTATAACACAACCTAAAATTTTTCATTTACTCCTCCAAAGTAATGAAATTCATAGTAACATGTGATTCCCCGTCACATGTTTACCCTACTCCTTTTTCCACCGTATTCCCCGATACGGTGGTTTTTTTTGTTTTTCTCGTCCGCTCTATTCGCACCTACCGACTACTTTAATACGTCATAGTAATCATATTTGTTGTACTTTTTACATTATTAAACCAAAATATAACTAATGATTAACCATGCTTTTTAGTTATTCATCTGTTAAGGGGGAGATTTACTGATGAAGCAAGTATCGATTATTGGCGCTGGTATTGGTGGCTTAACCGCTGCAGTACGGCTTCAAAAATTAGGTTATAATGTTACGATTTATGAGCAAAACGCGCAACCGGGTGGCAAAATGAACCAGATTGTTAGCCAAGGATTTACATTTGACGTGGGGCCGACGATCGTCATGATGAAAGACATCTACGAAGAAGTCTTTCGCTTTTGCGGGGTCGATCCGCACAACTATTTACCATTCGAAGAAGTTCAACCTTTGATGCACCTTGTCTTTGGTGATCAATCTAGTCTAGATTTGTCACGCGATCTCCCAACATTAATTGCCGAGATTAACCGCATTGCGCCTGATGACGTCAATGGTATGTTAAATTTTTTAGCGGATATTTATCACCGGTATACCATCGCGAAGCCTAATTTTTTAGAACGATCATTTCGTAACTGGCGTGACTTTTATAACCTACCCGCTCTGTATGCAGGACTACAGTTACGCACCTTTAACAATGCCTACAAAAACATTGCAAAATTTATCAAGAATGAAAATCTACGTAATTCATTAGCCTTTCAGACACTGTATATTGGGATTTCTCCCTACCAGGGCCCGTCGCTATACAACATTATTCCGATGATTGAGCTCTTCTACGGGGTCTATTTTTTAAAGGGTGGTATGTACACAGTTGTCAATAGTCTCGTTAAGTTATTCAAAGAACAGGGTGGTACGTTAAAGCTTGCCACACCAGTTCAAGAAATTATCATCAAAGATAAAGTTGCTGTTGGCATTCGTGTCAATAATCATCCGATCCACAGTGACTATGTCCTATGTAATGCTGATTTTCCAACCGCCATGACGACACTGATTCCAAATGAGCAAAATCGTGGTCAGTACACAGATCAAAAAATTGCCAAAATGGATTATTCATGCTCATGTCTCGTCTTGTATTTAGGACTAGACAAAAAATACCCAACCGAAGCATTACACACGATCCACTTTGCACAAGATTTCAGCAAAAACGTCGCCGATCTATTTGACAACGGCAAGTTACCAGAAGATCCCTCGTATTATGTCTATGTTCCATCAAAGATGGATCCAAGTTTAGCTCCCGAAAACAGTGAGGCACTCTATGTTTTAGTACCAGTTCCTGAGCTCTCAAAGTTTAATGACTGGTCACCAACAACACTGAAGAACTATCGTCAACTAATCATTAACAAACTAAGACAAACAGCTACCTTCAGCGATATTGAACAGCATATCGTTGTCGAAAAGCAGTTTACACCGGTTGACTTCAAAGAACAGTTTGGCGCCTATAACGGAGCCACTTTCGGCTTACGACCGACGTTAAAACAAAGTAATTATTATCGTCCCCATAACAAGTTCGACTATGCCGACCATCTTTATTTTTGTGGTAGTAGCACCCACCCTGGGGCCGGTGTTCCCATTGTTATGCAAAGTGCTAAATTAGCCGTTGAGGAGTTGATTAAAGATGACCAAACTAATGCCTAAATTCGAACAACATCGCACTGACTTTGCGTACTGTCAAACAATTACTAAAAGGTCTTCTAGCGCATTCTACACCGCCTTCTCGCAATTACCACTAGAACGCGCTTGGAGTATTTACGCCGTTTATGCTTTTTGTCGAACAGCCGACGACCTCGTTGATGTTGACCATGATATTGATGGTCTAATGGCATTGCGCCAATCATTGACCACCTTTGCCAATGGTCATGTCCCAGACCACCCAATGTGGCGCGCACTGGCCGTCGTTTTTGAGACTTATGATATGAATCTTGACGTCTTTTTCGATATGCTCACTGGTCAAGAACAAGACGCGACTTTTAAACAACCTCAAACTCAGCAAGCACTTGAAGACTATTGCTATTACGTCGCCGGATCGGTTGGTCTGATGATTTTGCCAATGCTAGCAACTAACCCGCAATCACTTGTCAAACCAGCCGTAGAATTAGGCATCGCCATGCAACTCACCAATATTTTAAGAGATGTTGGTGAAGACTACCAACGTGGCCGAATCTACCTGCCATCAAAACTATTGGCACACTATCAGCTCAATCCAACTGACTTGCATGGCCCCATCCCATCTGCCAATTTTATTCGGCTTTGGGAACATGAAGCACAGATTGCCATGAACAAGTACGAGGCTGCATTAACCATGATGCCACAAATTGATCCCGTCGCCCGGCCATCGCTATTAGCCGCCACTTTGCTTTATCGTGAATTATTGCTAATCGCACGTGAACAACACTACCCAATTTTAAGTCAGCGCGTCTTTTTGACAGATGAACGTAAAACACAGGTCCTTAATCAAGTTAGCACTAAAGTGCATGAACTAGCCCTTAAGGAGGCTTAATGCGACTTGAATCGGTATCATACTTGGTACGACGAAATCTGTCCATACCGGAATATTGACCACCCACAAATAATTTTTAGTTTTTTCACCAGTCAAGTAAGCGATTTAGTTACCTTTTAACAATCAAACTACTATACTAAACATATAGTGACTGGACATCTCCTTCAGCCACTTGAACCTTTTTCATTTACTCCTCCAAAGTTAATGAAAAACAGGCTCGCTGGGGATGCCACCTAGCGACCAATGCAATTTATAGGTCATCGCCCGCCGCGATGGCCTTTTATATTACTAGAATAATATAGTTACATCTCACTTCTAATCGGC
Organism: Lactiplantibacillus sp. ME-2; assembly: GCF_022549155.1. Taxonomy (NCBI): domain Bacteria; kingdom Bacillati; phylum Bacillota; class Bacilli; order Lactobacillales; family Lactobacillaceae; genus Lactiplantibacillus; species Lactiplantibacillus sp. ME-2. The sequence continues at coordinate 9,078 of NZ_JAKZEQ010000046.1, read as the reverse complement.
GTATCATATTATTGAGAGATTAGAGGAGTGATATTTAATGAAAAAAACACGCGCCGTAGCCGGAATTAGTGCTCCTGTGGCAATTTTTTCGGCCGCCCTATTCGCGAGTGAGAAGCTCTACGATTTTGCTTTCAAGCGTGTTGATTACGTGCCCGAAACTTCGGCAGATAAACAAAAATACGCCGATGCCTACTACGCTTATGTCGATTGGCTACACCGACAGCCCGTTCAGCAGTGGCAACTGAACGCTAATGACGAGGCCAATCACCTTGTCGCACAGTACGTTCCTGCTAAAACAACCAGCAACCGAACCGTTATTGTTTCCCATGGCTACAAAGGTGATGGTGAAACGATGGCAAATTACGCTTATATGTTCCATCAAATGGGCTATAACGTCCTCTTGCCCGACGATCGCGGCCATGGGCAAAGTGCCGGCAAGTACATTAGCTTTGGGTGGCAGGATCGCCGCGACTATTTAGGCTGGATCGATAAAGTCGTCCGTATCAATGGTCGTCACACGGATATCATCCTTTTTGGTGTCAGCATGGGTGGTGCGACCGTTGAAATGATGAGCGGCGAAGACCTTCCATCACAAGTTAAGGCCATCATTGCCGATTGTGGTTATTCGAGTATCGAGGAAGAACTCGCTTACTTATTAAAGCGACAGTTTCACTTACCAAAGTATCCGTTTGTGCCCATCGTTAGTTTTATTAACCGCCACCGTATGGGCTATTATTTAAGCGACGTCAGTTCTGTCGAACAGCTCAAACATAACCATCTACCGATCTTCTTTATTCACGGTGACAAGGATGTCTACGTCCCAAGTTGGATGCTCAAAGAAAATTATCAGGCCGCTAAGGGCCCCAAGCAGATGTGGCAGGTTCCCAACGCCACTCACGCCGAGAGTTTTTGGATCGATCCTGCCGAGTATCAACGACATGTTACAGCCTTTTTAAATCACTATGTTCCTGATAAATAAAATTCAGTCGAAAAACCGTATGCGCTATTCACTACGCATACGGTTTTTTTGACCGCTTAAGTTTTTTATGACTGGCTAATGATTCGGGCTAAGCGGTCCGCCATCCGTTCCAGATTGGCTGGTCCCTGCGCCATGGCTTGATCTAAGGTCATGACTTGATCGACAATCGGTAAAACGGCCGTGACCCCCTGTTTGGCAAATGTTTCATTTGCACCTTTTTGCCGACCAACTAATAAATAGCAAGGCTTGCCGGCCGCTTGGGCTAACTGACTGAGCTGAATTGGTACCTTGCCCATAAAACTCTGATCGTCGACTTGGCCTTCACCAGAGATAACTAGATCCGCTTGGGCCACTTTCGTTTTAAGATTGCTCATTTCAGCTAACAATTGAAAACCAGAGCGAACGCGGGCGTGTAAAAAGTAACGTAAAGCAAACCCAATACCACCGGCAGCCCCATCGCCTTCGTGGGCACTCACCGCGCCAGCTGCGACCGTCATATAGTGAGCTAAAGCGGCATCGTGAGCCTGAATTTGAGCAACCGGTAATCCTTTTTGTGGGCCAAAAATCTTAGCTGCGCCGTTCGGTCCCGTTAGCGGATTCGTCACGTCCGCTGCACTAATGAACGAGACTTCAGCTAATTGTGGCAACACATGTCGATCGTCAATCTTAGTGACCCGACTTAAATCAGCGCCAGTCATGGCTAACTCTTGACCATCGGCAGCCCAAAAACGATAACCGAGCGCACGTAGGATTCCGGCACCACCGTCGACCGTTCCGCTACCACCTAAGCCCAGAATAATCTGACGGGCGCCACGCTCAATCGCATCTTTAATCAGTAGCCCGGTCCCATAGGTATTCGTTGCTAACGGCGTCAAGGTCGTCGTGACAAACTGGATTCCGGATGCAGCCGCAACCTCAATCACTGCCATTTTTTCAGTGGCAAAGTAGCCATACGTTGCAGTCACTGGCCGTTGCGCCAGATCCACCGTTGATGCCGTAATAGCTTGTCCACCAACATGGTTAGCCAGCCACGCCGCCACCGTTCCTTCACCACCATCGGCAATCGCAACTTGAGTAGCGGTGATTCCGTGAGCCGCAAATCGTTTAGCCACTATTCGGTTGGCCTGAATGCTCGTGATGGAATTTTTAAATGAATCAATTGCGATCAAAGCGTGCATATTAACGTCTCCCTATTGACATAATTACTTTTAGTATAATCATTACAGCGGGCGCGAGCAATTCATATCAGTTGTCAGGTTTCTTAAAACTCGTTAAGCTTAAGTTACCAAAATTTTAATGGAGGCTGATAAATCATGACAAACAAATACGATTACGATGTGTTATACATTGGTGCGGGTCACGCCACGTTTGATGGCGCCGCACCACTCGCCAAGACTGGTGTTCGCGTCGGTGTGATTGAGAGTGGTCTGATTGGGGGCACCTGCCCTAATCGTGGTTGTAACGCCAAAATCACTCTTGATGAACCTGTCAAATTAACGCGGGAAGCAGCACGCCTCAATGATATTTTGAGCAGTGCACCAACCATTAATTGGACGGCCAACGTGGCCCATAAACAAGAGATTATTGATCCCTTACCAGCAGGCCTGACAGCTCGTTTGGAAGATGGTGGCGCAACGATCATTCATGGTCATGCCACGTTCAAGGACGCTCACACCGTTGTCGTTGATGATCAGCAAACCATTACCGCTGAAAAAATCGTTATTGCGACTGGTTTAAAGCCCCATCGTTTAGATATTCCGGGGACCAAGCTCGCCCACGATAGTAGTGATTTTATGAACCTTAAACGGTTACCACAAAGTATCGTCATCATTGGCGCAGGCTATATTGGTATGGAATTTGCCACCATCGCTAACGCGGCCGGTGCCCAAGTGACAGTCATGTTACATGGCGACCAGGCCCTCCGTGATTTTTACCAACCATTCGTTGCACAAGTGGTTGACGACTTAACTGAACGTGGGGTAACCTTCATCAAAAATGCCAACGTGCAAGCATTTACCAAACAGGATGACCAGTTCCAAGTTAGTTATGGCGACCACCAGCAATTAGCGACCGACTGGATCCTAGATGCGACTGGTCGAATTCCAAACTTAGATGGCTTAGGCTTAGACCGGATTGGCGTCAAATATGACCGCCACGGCATTTATGTCAACGACCACTTGCAAACCAACGTTCCTAACATCTATGCAGCCGGTGATGTCCTTGCCAATGACTTGCCAAAGGTCACACCTGCAGCCTACTTTGAGTCCAAATACTTGATGCGTTTGTTCTCTGGTCAAACCAGTGCTCCCATTGACTATCCGGTAATTCCATCGGTCGTCTTTACTTCACCACGAATTGCGCAAGCCGGCATGAAAATACCGGCTGCTGAAAAGGCCGGCTTAACCGTTAGTGATAACGATTTAGCAGATTACTGGTATTATCAAGTCTCCAAGGAACCGATTGCCGCTAGTAAACAGGTCCATGACCAAGACGGCCATCTCGTTGGCGTGACTGAAATCAGTGATCAAGCTGAAGATGCCGTCAACGCACTACTGCCAGCTATCGAATATCAATTAGACCGCGAACAAATCGACCGTTTGATTGGTATTTTCCCAACCATCGGCTACGCAGCTTGGCACCGGGCTTAAAACAGAAAACACTGCTGCGACCGCCGCTTGATTAATCCCTTATTAATAACCAGAGCCGCCAATGACCCCCACTCATTGGCGGCTCTGGTTATGTTCGTTCCATTACTTTAGAAACCAACTCGGGCCTGCACATCAAGCATACTGACCATGCTATAATTGCGCCTATCTCAACGATTGAAAGGTTGGTCCTAACAATGGATGTGGATGCTCAAAAATTATTTACCTTAGTAGATGCTGCTTATAATCAGCCGATTACCAATCAACCATCCGATTCCTACCGCCAAGCGCTACTGGCAGCTGCAATCGACCTGAATAACAACGTTTCGCCACAGCAAGTAACCATCCAGCTATATCAAGCCTATTATCGTAACTATATGGTTCCAATGACTCTACCACGCCAGCATCGTGACCTCTACCAATACGTTCACACCCAATTACAGCGCCTCACGCGCAAAGAACAGCGACATATGGCACTTGGGTATGGTCTGATTGCGACGCACCTAACATTTGGTCCCTTGAACTGAAATCAAGGTACTTACACGCATTGCGCTAGTTATCGTTTAGTATGAAGCATGATTAAACCGTGCCATTATCAAGCTCAAAAATAGCCAGTAATCGTTCCCAGCCCCGGAGGTCGAAATAGGACGCGCATCGGCTGACGAATAAACAGCCCATCTTTTTAACACGTTTTAATCATAATAAAAGCCTCAGCGATTACCATCGCTGGGGCTTCATCGTTTTTAAATTAATCGTCTAATCCCAATCGTTTGAAAATATCATCAACGTGGCGAAGATGGTAATGATAGTCAAACGCATCATCAATCGCAGCCTGGTCCAAATGTTCACGAATCTCGGCGTTACCTTCAACAAGTGGCTTGAATTGTAACTGTTCATCCCATGACTTAGCCGTCAGTGGTTGAACGAGGTCATAAGCACTTTCACGAGACATCCCCGTATCAATCAACTTGAGCAAGACACGTTGACTGTAGATCAACCCGTAAGTCGCATCCATGTTTTGCTTCATCCGTTCTGGGAACACCGTCAGCGTCTTAATAATCTTATTGATTCGAGTTAAGATATAATCCACTAAAATCGTGGTATCTGGTAAGATGATCCGCTCCGCAGAAGAGTGGGAAATATCCCGTTCATGCCACAATGGCACATCTTCATAGGCGGTCATCATGTGGCCGCGAATAACCCGTGCCAACCCCGTCACGTTCTCAGAACCGATGGGATTACGCTTGTGAGGCATTGCTGATGAGCCTTTCTGACCTTTATTAAAGAATTCTTCAACTTCATGAGTTTCAGATTTTTGCAAACCACGAATTTCGGTTGCAAACACTTCAACGCTTGTTGCAATCAAGGCCAAACTAGCAATGTATTCGGCATGTAAGTCCCGTGGTAAAACTTGCGTCGAAATTTCTTGTGCGCGCAATCCAAGTTGTTTGCAGACAAATTCTTCAACAAATGGTGGAATGTTCGCAAAAGTCCCAACGGCTCCACTGATTTTACCCGCTTCAACGCCCGCGGCCGCGTGTTCAAAACGCTCGATATCCCGATTAATTTCAGAATACCACCGGGCAATCTTCAATCCAAACGTGGTTGGTTCAGCGTGGACGCCGTGTGTCCGCCCCATTTCAACCGTATATTTATATTTTTTCGCTTGTTGTGCTAGTGTCGCCCGTAAATCTTGTAAGTCTTGGCGAATAATCGCGTTAGCCTGCTTCAACCGGTAACCTTGCGCCGTGTCGACAACGTCAGTACTGGTCAGCCCATAGTGAACCCACTTACGTTCTGCACCCAACGACTCGGAAACATCGCGCGTAAAAGCAACCACATCATGATGCGTTACGGCTTCAATCTCCGCGATCCGGTCAACATCAAACTTGGCATTCTCTCGAATTTTAGCAACATCACTTGCTGGAATCTTCCCTAATTCAGCCCAGGCCTCGTCGGCAGCAATCTCTACCTCCAACCATGCTTGGTACTGATTTTCTAACGACCATACTTTGCCCATCGCGGGACGCGTATAACGATCAATCATTGCTAATCCTCATTTCTTTTTAGGTATTCACTAACAAAACACGAACATTATTATAGCATACCCCTCGAGTAATTAATAGAGACGAACAATGAAAAAATACTGTTATTTTTCACTTTGTTTCCATATTAAGGACTTGTTTTCGAACTAATTCGTCTTAATTATGAACGATTATTTGCGCTCAAAACAAGAACATTCGGTTTTTGGGTTGCGTTTTGACGTTAAAGTTGCTATACTCTTTCCTGTTGGAGTAGTGAACGTTTAACTACTCTTTAGGATTAATTATTCATAATTAAACTATTTAATGAGGTGGAAGAATATGGCATCAGTCGTAGTAGTAGGTAGCCAGTGGGGCGATGAAGGTAAAGGAAAGATCACGGACTTTTTGAGTCAGGAAGCAGATGTGGTATCACGTTACCAAGGCGGCGATAACGCCGGCCACACCATCGTATTTAATGGGCAAACTTTCAAATTACGGCTGATTCCATCAGGGATTTTCTTCCATGATAAGTTAGCTGTCATTGGGAACGGCGTGGTCTTAAATCCCAAGTCATTAGTTGAAGAATTACAATACTTGCGGGACAAGGGCGTTAATCCTGACAACCTTAGAATCTCTAACCGTGCACACGTCATCTTGCCTTACCACATCACATTAGATGGCGCTCAAGAAAAAGCTAAAGCCGGTGGCAAGATTGGGACGACTAATAAGGGAATCGGCCCAGCCTACATGGATAAGGCTGAACGAATTGGGATTCGCGTAGCCGACCTGCTTGATAAGGACACCTTTGCGGCGTTACTCAAGCGCAACTTAGCTGAAAAGAACCAAATTATTACCAAGCTTTATGACTTAGAACCACTGAAATTTGAAGATATTTTTGATGACTATTACGCTTATGGTCAAACTTTGAAACCATTCGTCACCGATACTTCCGTTGTCATTAATGATGCGTTAGATAACGGTCAACGCGTCCTATTTGAAGGTGCTCAGGGAGTCATGCTGGATATTGACCAAGGGACTTACCCTTACGTTACTTCATCTAACCCAGTTGCCGGTGGTGTTACTATTGGGAGCGGTGTTGGCCCATCTAAAATCGATAACTGTGTTGGGGTCTTAAAAGCCTACACTTCCCGCGTCGGTGACGGCCCATTCCCAACTGAACTCTTTGACGAAGTCGGTGATTTCATTCGTGAAACGGCCCATGAATATGGGACCGTTACTAAACGTCCTCGGCGGATTGGTTGGTTCGATAGCGTTGTATTACGGCATGCTAAACGAGTTTCTGGGTTTACTCATCTTAGTTTGAACTGCTTAGACGTCTTGACGGGCTTAAAGACCATCAAGGTATGTACCGCTTATGACTTAAACGGCGAAACCATCTATCACTACCCTGCTAGTCTGAAGGAATTAGAAGCTTGCAAACCTATCTATGAAGAACTTCCTGGCTGGGACGAAGACATTACTGGCGTTAAAACCTTTGAGGAACTGCCAACTAATGCACAGAACTACTTGCGTAAATTAGAAGAACTCGTCGGCGTTAAAATTGCCACCTTCTCTATTGGTCCCGATCGCGAACAAACTAACGTTATCGATCACAACATTTGGGGCTAATTGAACGCGACACCGTGAATTAACTTAAAGGAGTTTTGCATCATGGGAATGGAGATTTTTGATTACGAAGATATTCAACTAATTCCGAACAAGTGTGTCATTAATAGTCGTTCGGAAGCCAATACGACCGTAGAATTGGGTGGCCGTCGTTTTAAGATTCCAGTGGTGCCTGCCAATATGGCAACCGTCATCAACGACGAGATTGCCAAGTGGCTCGCCACTAACGACTACTTCTACATTATGCATCGCTTCGCCCCCGAGACCCGCCGTGCTTTTATTGAAACGATGCATGCCGCGCAACTGTACGCATCTATTTCGGTCGGTGTTAAGTCCAGCGAGTATGACTTTATCGACGACCTGGCTGCTAATCAAATCGTGCCAGAATATATCACGATTGATATCGCACATGGTCATGCTGACAGTGTCATTGCAATGATCAAGCACATCAAAGACGTCCTTCCGGATAGTTTCGTAATTGCCGGAAATGTGGCCACACCAGCTGCCGTTCGCGACCTTGAAAATGCTGGTGCCGATGCAACTAAGGTTGGCGTTGGCCCGGGTAAGGCCTGCATTACTAAAGTCAAAACGGGCTTTGGTACTGGCGGCTGGCAATTAGCTGCTGTCCGGTGGTGTGCTAAGGCCGCTCGCAAACCAATCATCGCAGACGGTGGTGTCCGGACCAATGGTGACATCGCCAAGTCGATTCGGTTCGGCGCTACGATGGTCATGATTGGCTCAATGTTGGCCGGACATCAAGAATCACCCGGCAACATTTTAAAAATCGATGGTAAGACTTATAAACAATACTACGGTTCCGCCAGTGAAACTCAAAAAGGCGAACATAAAAACGTTGAGGGTAAACAAATGCTGGTTCCTTACCGGGGCCGCTTAGTTGACACCTTAAACGAGATGCAAGAAGACTTACAATCATCCATCTCATATGCCGGTGGCCGGGATTTAAAGGCCATTACTAAGTGCGACTATGTGGTAGTTAAAAATTCGATTTACAACGGGGACTAATTAAGACTCACTAATACCTAAAAAGCTTGTCAGCCATTTCTGGTCTGACAAACTTTTTTAGTATCCAATTCTAATTTTTACACTCACTTTACCCTGACAGCGGCTATGAAAGCGGTTATAATAAAGCTAAATCACTAATCGAGGTAATCAGACTATGGAACACAATCGGGTCTTACGACTAGAACACGGTATTAACTTCCGCGAACTGGGGGGTTATGAGAACACCGCTGGTCAGACAATCAAGTGGCAAAAGCTGCTGCGTTGCGGTGGCATGTCACTACTCACTAACCGCGATCTCACCTACTTGGATAACTACGGACTCCGTTATGATATCGATTTGCGCCAAGCCAATGAAGCTGAGATGTCTCCAGACCGTTATCCCAAGAATACTAAGTATATTAATACGTCTGTCTATCCGTTCACTGACAATCGTCGCTTTGATCGCCGTTTAAAACGGCTCATCAAGCGAATGGTCGTCGATGATTCCTTCAACGCACAAACATACGCGCAAATGATTACAGATAGTCATGCCGTGAAAGTCTGGCAAAATTTATTTGCGACCCTCCTCACCAACGACCAGCCCGACCAATCGGTACTCTTTCACTGTGCTGCTGGTAAAGACCGAACGGGGGTCGCGGGTGCGCTCATTATGACGGCCCTAGACGTCCCCCGTGAAACGATTATGCAGGACTACCTGCTCACTAACGCCATCTTCATGGCCGCAGACAGTATGGATACCGCTACGATCATTACCAAGGCCAATGCTGGTGACCTAGCTAGC
>NZ_JAKZEQ010000045.1:0-21202 GCF_022549155.1 Lactiplantibacillus sp. ME-2 | reverse complement strand
CAGTATGGATACCGCTACGATCATTACCAAGGCCAATGCTGGTGACCTAGCTAGCCAATTCAACGTTGCCATGGCTGTTGAAGCCGACAATATGAAGATGGTCTTTCGGGTTTTCGACGACCTCTACGGCAATGGTATTGGTTATTTACGAGAAGTGCTTGGGTTATCCGTAGCGGATATTAATAATTTGCGCCAATTGTACTTGAACGACTAAGAAACACTAAAAAAACTGATTTTGAAAGTCAATAACTTTCCAAAATCAGTTTTTTTGCATCATCTATTCAATTGTTTAATTATAAAATTGGTGATAACAACCGTGAAAATGTCTGCTTGAACTTCAACCAGAATGATTGGTTTTTAAAGTCTTGAACGGTAATCAAACTACTGATTTTTTGATCTTCTAAGAAAATCCGTTCCAATTCTTGTGTTAAATCAGCATCGTATAAAAAGGCGTTCACTTCGAAGTTCAACTTAAAACTCCGAAAATCCAAGTTAGCGGAACCAACCGAAGCCACCTGACCATCAATCACGATGGTCTTGGCATGAATAAAACCATTATTATAATAATAGATTTTTACACCAGCATCTGCCAGCTCCCGGGCATAGTACTGAGTTGCCCGGTAAACAAAGGTATGATCAGGTTTGTCCGGCACCATAATGCGGACGTCAACCCCTGACATCGCAGCGATTTTAATCGCATCTAATACGGAATCGTCCGGAATTAGGTATGGCGACTGAATCCATAAACGGTGTTGAGCTGTCATAATCATTTTAATATAACCCAATTTAATCTGTTGTGCATCACTGTCCGGACCACTGGAGACGATCTGTAATGAAGTATTCCCTTTAACGCGAATGACTGGGAACATATTAACGTCTGGCACGATTCGATGTTCCGCATCGGTGGCGTTCCAATCACGAATGAAACGTTCCTGCAATTCAAAAACTCCTGAACCGACGATCCGCAAATGGGTATCACGCCAGTAACCAAACTTCTTACTACGACCAAGGTACTGGTCACCAACGTTAAAACCACCGACGTAGCCGACCCGGCCATCCGTTACCACGATCTTACGGTGATCACGGAAGTTGAGACGGAAGTCCAAAATCGCTGAATGAGCACCCAAGAACGGTCGGGCATGCCCACCAAGTTCTTCTAAATGCTTAAAGAAGCTGCGGAACGTGCCCATCGACCCCCACGGATCATACAAGACACGAACGTCGACGCCTTGGGCTGCTTTCCGCTCTAAAAGGTGTAATAATTCATTTCCAATCTGGTCATTATAAAATGTGTAATATTCAATATGAATATGATTCTTAGCTGCTTCAATATCTTGGAACATCGCATGGAACTTCTCATGTCCATCCGTATAAATCTTGACCCGGTTTTTACGGCTTAGTAACGCGCCATCGGAATTCAAGAATAAACTGACCATCCCACGAACCGAGCTAGTGACCGCATCTGCGGGCATCAATTCCGTTCCCAGGGCTTCACGTTGCCGCTGAATCATCTGTTCGAGTCTAATTTGCGTCTCTTTACGTAACCGGAATAACCGGTTTTTTGGTAACTTACGACCGACAAAGGCGTACGCGATAAACCCAATAATCGGCAACCAAATCAACACGAGTAGCCAAGCCCAAGTGGCCGCGATGTCCCGATTACGATCCCGGAACACGGTAACGAACGCCGCGGCCGCGTTTAAAACGATAATTGTATAGAAAATTGGCTGAATATATTGCAATGGAGGCACCCACCTAATTTATTAATGATGGTTTTATTTTACCGCAGATAGTAGTGAGATAATAATCTTTTGCGAATATAATTTTTGCATTTAATCATTAAATAGCTAATAATTATGCTTAAGGAGGGCGCGTTCAATGCTTGCAATGCTTGGAATTCACGGCCTCGGCCCCATTCGCATGTTTCACTTAACCGAACATATTGCGGGTCCGCGAGCGGCCGTTGGTATTTTACTAATTATTATTTTATTAGCGGTCGTCTACCGTTACTATCGACGACATCGTTAATAAATCAAATCTTTGAAGCAGCTGGTGAAGTCTCCCAGCTGTTTTTTGTGGGTCATTATCTTACGGATCGGTTTATTCAATCATTGCAGTATACCTCTGCTACCACCGGAGAAACTCATAACAAATATTTTTGACCAAGTTAAATCCTCAAATAAAAAAGTTGCGTTGATTAGACAATCAACACAACTCGATTCGACCACCCCTTCTGAACATCTGTTGTATGGCCTGATTGAGTTAACGCATTACCTACCCCATTTTTCAATGTAGGCCGATAGTAAGCTAAATCATTGGAGCCACCTGGTTAAGGGCTGTTTATGAAATCGTTAGTTCACGCAAAGACTTGTCGCTTAAAGCTTGGACGTAATTCGAACGTCCCGTTGCGCTGAGTTTTTGATTGGTATCGAGATAGATTTCACCCGTCCAATGCTTTATTCTTTTAGTCGGCGGTCTGACGATTACGCGATAGACGATGGGGCAATTTTTCAGGGTCATATTTTTTGATGACTGATGCAAAAACTTTTTGTATTTCTTACTTTCCGCTAATGTTTGGCTGGTTGCAAATGTGTATTCATACCAAATAATGCCGCTAAAAGGGCCGGATTCTTCCTTGATTATTGTGTTTCTCAAGACACGCACGTCATAAGGACTGCTTTTTAACATTGTTGTTAGTACAGTCCTCGCTTGATTTAACTCAATACGATTTTTAACGTACCCGTATAAACAGAAGCTACTAATAAGGATAATTGCAAAAAGCACGTAATGTGTAACGGTCTTTGCTTTAAGAAATGACGACATGACTAATGCCTCCCAACTTTATTATCTGGAAATAGTCTGGCAATGCTTTATACATTATGAATGCAGACGTACTAGTATCAATACTTTTATTACCAACACCAAACCAATCAGCTTGCTATCCCCTTTTTTGATTCAAGATCTGCCAGTCATTGCAATCACTAGCTTCGATACCAGCAACAATCAGCAGACCCAGTAGTCCACTAATTTCAAGTGGCCTTTAATATTGGTCAGGCCTTGATTTGCGTTCTCCTTTTGAATATAGCAAACGTCAAACCCATTGTCACCAACTAATGAATATCATTCGTATTTGTTAATTTTAGAATTGCAATCAAGTTTGTATTTGGAATAATAAAATTTATGCAAATGTGGTCAATAAATGTTGATATTGGAAGGTCGAGACGAATTACATCAGTCTCTCGTAGGCTGTTTTACCTGCAAGAAAATTAATTATCAAATTTGATTCATCAAAATACTTTAAGGATAATCATAATCCCATTTTATTCATATAATCGATATCAATAAAAAAGGGTTCCAATAAGCCGCTCACTCTCTCCAGTTCTTCAGGTTGCATCAATCAAGTGGCGATTTAGTGAGCCAAAACCATATTTCCTAAGGTCCTTCAATAATCCCCACTCACAATCGCAATCACAAGGTAAGTTAACCTTCAGAAAAACAATCCCCGCCATGTTCGCTATATCACCCTATTAATAGGCGTTGAATACCATAGCTAATTAATCACGATTAGTCAGACAATCAGCAAGAAGTCGCAGGATGTCGCGCGATTGCGTCCAATTATTTGGCTTTTAGTCACTATAGCCCATCAGAATATTTATTTTGGTCGGATTGACCATCGTAACTTTGTCAAAACCGATTAAACTAAAGCTATCACATCGAAATGGGGCGATGATTATGGATTTATCACACACGCGGTTACTCCGCAAAAAAGATATCAATGCCATGTTAGCCACTTATCACAGTCCGCTCAAAAAGGAACTTAAAACATTTGACCTAACGATGCTGGGAATTGGGGCCATCATCGGGACCGGGATTTTCGTTTTAACTGGTACGGGGGCCTTGACGGCTGGTCCCGGCCTAATGATCTCATTCGTCTTAGCTGCAATTGCTTGCCTGTTTGCTTCACTCTGCTATGCTGAATTCGCTGCGATGGTGCCTGAAAGTGGGTCAGCGTACACCTATGCCTACACAACCCTCGGCGAAATTGTTGGATTCATTATCGGCTGGGACTTGATGTTAGAATACCTTTTCGCTGTCTCAACCGTTTCAGCGGGCTGGTCAGGCTACTTTCAATCATTCTTGGCGGGCTTCGGCCTCAAACTGCCCGCTGCTTTGTCGGCAGCTGCAGGTTCCGTCCCTGGTGTGACCAGCTATTTTAATCTGCCGGCCTTCACCATTATTATCCTGATTACCACTTTATTGTCTCTCGGGGTCAAAGAAACTAAACGCGTCAATAACGTCATGGTAGTGATTAAATTAGCCGTTGTTCTTTTATTCATCTTTACCGCAGTGCGCTTCATCAAGCCGGCAAACTGGAGTCCGTTATTACCGTTTGGCTTCAAGGGCGTATTCGGCGCAGCTTCTAGCGTTTTCTTCGCCTTCATCGGTTTTGACGCCATTTCATCTAGCGTTGAAGAAACATTGGAACCATCCAAAACACTCCCACGTTCCATGTTACTGTCTCTTGGTATCTGTACCATTCTCTACGTGGCTGTATCAGCCATCATGACTGGCGTGGTCCCATTTGAAACGTTTGCCAAGTACATTGATCATCCGATCTCGGCCGTTCTTATTTACTCCGGTCAAAATTGGATGGCCGGAATCATTGACCTTGGCGCGATTCTTGGTATGACCACTGTAATGTTAGTCTGTCTCTACGGTCAAACTCGGATTTCCTTCTCCATGTCGCGGGATGGATTACTCCCCCATGTCTTTAGCGATATTAGCGACAAGACCGGTGCACCACTTAAATCAACCGTCTTGTTTGGGTCGATTGCCGCAATCATGGGTGGCTTTATTCCATTAGCTGACTTAGCTGAACTGGTGAATATCGGTACTTTGACTGCCTTTACCCTAGTTTCCTTCTCCATCTTACGGTTACGTAAAACACAACCAGATCTTCGGCGTCCCTTCAAAACGCCATGGGTCCCGTTTGTACCAATCATGTCAATCATCTGTTGTGTCTTCCTACTAATCAACCTGAAGCCTGTCACTTGGATTCGCTTCGTGGTATGGTTAGCCATCGGTATGGTCGTTTACTTTGGCTATTCCGTTAAACACTCCCAGTTGAAGACGAATACAGCCACTGATGAGAAATAATTGACTAGACTAATAAATTCAAAACTAATGGGTCGCTTCATTTCAGCGTTATCAACTGGAATGAAACGGCCCATTTTTTATCCTCTAAATACGAACAACCGGATTACTTATTGTACTCAACTTGAAGTAAAGTTCACCTAACGAAACGTAAGTTGAAACTTGTTAACATGAGCAAATTTTTAGTTTGTCTGGTTAACCCCTTTTGAAAAAAGCTAGTATAGTATGAGTCACAGTTCTAATTGAAGTGGGGGTCAATAATTCATGCGTAAGCAACGGATTCAGGAACGTTCATTGATTGGCATGTTAATCACATTAGGCGTCGTGTACGGGGACATCGGAACGTCACCGCTATACGTTATGAACGCCCTGATCAATGACGCGGGGCAACTTAAGAATGCAACACCTGATTATGTTATCGGCAGTGTTTCATTAATCTTTTGGACGTTGATGCTCATTACAACGGTAAAGTACGTCCTGATTGCTTTACGCGCTGATAATCATCATGAAGGTGGCATTTTCGCCCTGTATGCACTGGTTCGTCACCGGGCCAAATGGTTAATTTTCGTCGCGTTGATTGGTGGCGCCGCTTTGTTAGCAGATGGCACCCTAACACCTGCTGTGACAGTCACATCAGCAGTTGAAGGCTTAAAGGGATTACCCAAACTGGGGGCTTTTTCCCAGTACCCGTGGCTCGTGCCTCTAACCGTTACGGTTATTTTACTGGTTCTCTTTATGATTCAAGGGTTTGGTACTGCCGTCGTTGGCCGGTCATTCGGTCCCATGATGTTGCTCTGGTTCACCGTCATCGGCATCTTCGGTCTGATCAACATCAGTCAGGCACCCGTCATTCTCAAAGCTTTCTCACCCGTTTACGCCGTACAAGTCTTATTCAATCCGGCTAATAAAATGGGAATTTTCATTCTTGGTAGTGTCTTCCTTGCAACGACCGGGGCTGAAGCGCTGTATTCTGATATGGGTCACGTTGGTAAAGCCAACATCGACGCCACTTGGCCGTTCGTATACACGACTTTGATTCTCAATTATCTTGGTCAGGGCGCGTGGATGTTAACCCATTATCAGGATGCGGCATGGCGCAATGCCACCAATGTCAATCCGTTCTATGCCATGGTTCCTGCGGGCGGTCAAATTGCAATGATTATCTTAGCCACGGCCGCAGCCATCATTGCGTCACAGGCCTTGATCACGGGCTCTTATACCTTAGTTGACGAAGCAGTCGGTTTAAAGTTCTTACCACGTATGATTATCAAGCACCCCAGTAACGTTCGGAGCCAGATTTATATTGGTGCGATCAACTGGCTGTTATGTCTGGTCACCTTAGGAATCGTTTGGCTATTTCAAACTTCAGCTCACATGGAAGCGGCGTATGGTTTAGCCATCACCTTAACAATGTTGATGACGACCATCCTGCTTAGCCAGTGGATTCACATGAAGGGCCACCGGGCGCTGGCGCTAGCTTTATTATTCGGCTTTGGCGCACTGGAGACCGTCTTTCTAACGGCTAGTCTGACCAAGTTTATTCACGGTGGCTATTTGACCTTGGGGCTGACCCTCGTCATTTTCTTGATTATGGTCGTTTGGTTCTTTGGTAATCGCCGGCGTTTGCGTTACAACCAAGCAAATGAACAGATTAGTCTGCTAGATTATCGTAATCAACTGATCCAGCTAAGCCACGATGATCACCTGCCAGTATTTGCAACGAATTTAGTCTACTTGGCTAAGGTCGACCATCAACACCGGGTTAAACGGTCAATTCTGTACTCGATTTTAGATAAGCGGCCTAAACGCGCTAAGGTTTACTGGTTTATTACCATTAATGAAACCAACCGACCTTATGATTGTAGTTACAGCATTGACATGCTAGGCACTCGAAATATCGTGGAAGTTCAACTCAACTTAGGTTTCCGTAAATCACAGCACATTAATTTATATTTGCGCCAAATTGTCACGAACTTAATTGCAGATCACAGCATCGATCCCCAATATTCCCGTTACGGAATCACACAACCTCGTCAAGTTGGCGATTTTAAATTTGTCGTTCAGAATCAGCAGATCATGGACCTTGCTAGCAACCCAACTATGGGCCAGTTCGATCGACTACTAATTGGTGGTCGCGTTCTACTACAAAACATCACCCCATCTCCTGCTATCTGGTACGGCTTAGCGTTTAGCGATGTCTTGGAAGAGACGATTCCGTTGTTCACGAAACCAGCAACGGACGCCACACTAACGAATTTGACGGTCCACCATGCCCGTACGCCGCAACGGAATTCGCGCCAACCATAAATAAAAGACTAGTTTCAAGGAATTCAACCTTGAAACTAGTCTTTTATTATTAAAATCTATCAGTCAACACACTTATGTTTGCGGCATAAACATTACCTTAGTGTCAATAATGCCATACTGATTTCGCATCACTTGCTCGATTCTTTCACTGAGCTGAAAGCTGGCTGCCACTGTCATTCGTGGTGACACTGCTATAACCAGCGACAAGGCCACTAAGCTCCCAGAATACTGGACATCAATTGCATTGACCTGATTCACACCATCAATTTGTTGAATCGTATTAATATAATTTTTTTCAACTTGTGGATCACTGTAATTAATTAGCTGCAACCCACTGTCCCGAAAAATTTGTAACCCAGCGGCAAAAATAAAGAATCCAATCACGATACTCGCAACACTATCTAACCAAGCAAATTTGAATAGTAAGACCCCACTTAATGAGATTAAAGTGCCAATGCTCGTTAACGCATCACTAAGACTATCCTTTGCCGCAGCCAATAGCGTCGAATTATCTAATTGTTGCCCACCGCGACGATTAAAGTACCAGACGACTAACATAACGATGCTCGCGATTGCAGCTCCCCAAACAGTTACACCGCTCACTGCTTGAACGGTGTGTGATTTAAACAAATTACTAACACCACTCACAATAACTTGTACCGCCATAACTAACATAATGACCCCACTCATTAACGTGAATAAGTCTTGTAAACGAAATCGCATCAATCGATTGCGACGTTCGGCCTCCCAGCCGTCCAAAGCGGTCACTTTACTTTGATGTGATTGATGATTATGAATGCCACCCCAGATACCAAGCGATAACAACCCCGATGAAACAATACCCGCAAAATTATTAAACGCATCCGCGTGCAAAGATTGCGAATGACCAATCGTTGCAAGCACTAGTTCGATTACAAATAGACTTAAATATGCTATCGCATTGCCCAACAAATGCCACAACGCACCTTGCATTCGCTTAATTTGGTCAGCTTCAATTTCTTGCCAGCCATCTAACACGGGATGTTGATTATTTGATTGATTAATCGTAATCGCCCCCTCCTAAACAGATTCCAACCGCTCACTCTAACACTTAGTCGCAATAAGTCAACCTTATACCACCTAGAACGCTGATAGCTTAACACTAACAGTCTGACTTGTAATTGTCACTATCAGCATCTTTAAGCAGTAATTAATTAAAGCTGGCACCTTCGAAAGTAATCCACTTCGAAGATACCAGCTTACAATTGTCTTTGATAACCTTTACGCGCAGTCACAAGCTACTGTTCATATAAATCACCCGACCCCATACAAAGCCTGCTACCGGTAAAGTACAGTTACAATCACACTAAGGTTCACGTTTCGCTATTTGAGACGTCACGCGTCGCGGCTCAGAATTCTGCACACCCAAAATGTCTAGGAAGAATGAAACAATTGGAATCCCAATGATCAAGCCCCAGGCCCCTAATAGACTTTCCATAATAATCAACGTAATAAAAGTGACAAAGACTGGTAAATCAGTCCGATCCGCCATTAGCCGTGGATGAAGGAAATAAGACTCGAAAGCGTGAATCAAAATAACCAACACGATGATCCAGACAACTCGAATCAAGCCACCCGACGCAAACCCCAGTAAGGTTAGCGGAATCATTGAAATCAACACGCCAGCCACCGGCACTAAGCCTAAGATAAAGACAATGATCGACAACACCATGATACTTGGCATCCCAATAATCATGAACCCAATCGTCATCAAAATCGTATTGATCGTACAAATCACCAGTTGCGTTTCAATAATCCGCCCCAGAATCATAACGAATTTATGCGTTAAATAGTAAACGTTCGTGAAGAACTTTTTAAACTTCGACTGCAAGAACTGGCGGCCAAAGACCATCATTCGTCCCCGCGAAACTGCAAAGATAAAACTCAAAAAGATTGCCATTAAGACGTGCGTAAAACCAGTCCCAACCTCACTCAGTCCTTTAATACCGGTGACGAGTAACGCCTTCCCGTTTTGAATCAATTCACTACTATGAATGGCTTGGTTGACCCATTTATCAATATTCTTATTCAATACCGGGTGATTGGTGATTGCTTTAGCCAGCATATCTGGAATGACCTTCAACTGATCGACCAGGGTAGGCGCCGCGTACGATAGCGCACCGATAAACAACGCAATCACGCCGACGTAGACCACAATGACGGCAATCCAATAAGGTAAGTGCGTTCGGAGGTTTAACCACCGACTAAGCTTAATGCCCAAATACGCAAAAATCGTCGTTAATAGAACAACTGTCGCAAACCCGCGCATTAAATAAATAATGATGATTAATAACGCCAACGTTAAGTACAAGTCAACGTCATCCCGCTTAAAAAACCGAATGATTCTATCCATAATTTGCCCCCAATCGCATGTTACTTGCATTATAGCATGACTATGGATTAATCCCGCCCACCGATTCCGGCCTTAAATTAAATTTGACATTTAAAATAATTACCAGTATGATAGGTGTCAATAATTAAAGAACGATTAAAAGATGAGTAATTGGTGTCGCTGTTCAGCGAGTATCGGGTTGGTGAAACGGTATCGGCACAACCAATGAAGATGGTCTTCTCCCTAGTTCGTTTTGGTGAGTGTCTGGTGAGCAACAAAGTAACCAGCATTAACTAAAGCCGGTTTAACAACCGTTACCCGCGTTAGCAATTGCCAATCATTTGGCAGCTGTATCGAGTAGACTAGTTCACTAGCCTAGAACTCAGGTGGTACCACGGCCCAACGTCGTCCTGAATAATGATTAATATTATTCAGGACGACGTTTTTTCGTTCCCAATAAAATTTAAGGAGTTTGATATTTAATGACAACTACAACTTTAACCGCCCCATTCCGTTTTGACGTCGTCGGCAGCCTACTGCGCCCCGCTAGTTTGAAAAAGGCCCATGAACAATTAGCCGCCGGTACCATTACGCGTGATCAAGAACTTGAAATCCAACACACTGAAATCAAACGAGTGGTCGCTGAACAAGTTAAGCTCGGGCTCAAAGCCGTGACCGATGGCGAATTTTCACGCAGCTGGTGGCACTTAGATTTCCTTTGGGGCTTAACTGGTGTTGGCAAGTACGACTACCATCAAAGCTATAAGTTCAAGGGGGACCATACTCGAACGGATAACGCTGAACTTATTGGCAAAGTCGCGTATAATCCCGACCATCCGTTCTTTGCTGCCTTTGAATACTTACAATCAATCATTCCCGCTGGCGTACGCGCTAAACAAACGATCCCATCACCAACTATGTTATTCCGCGATAATCGGAGTGACAATTGGACCAAATTCTATGACAGCTGGGATGCCTATTTAAATGATCTCGCCCAAGCTTATCACGATACCATTCAACATTTTTATGACCTTGGGTGTCGCTATATTCAGTTAGACGATACGACGTGGGCCTTCTTAATTAGCAAACTCAATGATCCCGAAGCTGACCACGCGGCCTACACTAAGTGGGCGACCGATGCCGTTAAAGTGATTAACGCAGCATTAGCTGACCTACCGAGCGACTTGACCGTCACGACCCACATCTGCCGAGGTAACTTTAAATCCACGTACCTCTTCTCGGGCAGTTACGACGTGGTTGCACCCTACCTTGGCCAGCTTAACTATGATGGGCTGTTCTTGGAATATGATAACGAACGGGCGGGTGGCTTCGAAGCGTTAGACCAGATTTGGAACCATGATGACCACAAACGCATCGTATTAGGTCTGGTTACCTCTAAGTTTCCAGAATTGGAAAAAACCACTGTGATCAAAGAACGAGTTCAAGCTGCGACCACTAAGGTGCCATTGCGTAATCTGGCACTATCGACCCAATGTGGCTTTGCTTCAACTGAAGAAGGTAACCAGTTAACTGAGGCTCAACAGTGGGCCAAGTTGGCGTTAGTCATTGGTACGGCTAAGGAAGTCTGGCCAGAAGCCTAATTACAACAACTAAAAAAGATCGAGAATCAACCGGCGCATTTCAAGCGTAATCGCTTAAAAAATCAGCCAGATTCTCGATCTTTTTAGTTACCGGTTAAACCGGGTCCGCCACCGTGCCAAGCGCGGCGTCGCAGTAGCCGGTTTAGTCGCCTTAGCAGGCATGTTCAATAGAATCACACCCGTAATAATCGCCATGAATCCCAACGTTTTCAATCCCGTCAAGATTTCGCCAAACGCCCAAATTCCAATCAGGCCGGTCGCAGCTGTGCCGACTCCGGCCCAGATTGCATAACCAACACTCAGTGGGATTTTGCTCAATGCCCGTGAGAAACTAAAAATCGCTAGGCCGTATAGTAACATGCCCACAATTCCAACCAAGGGGTACTTAAATCCAGCCGATAACTTCAACAAGCTGGTCCCCGCAATTTCAACGCCAATCGCAATAACTAATTGAATCCATGCACGCATCATCATTCCCCCTTGATTTAAATGTTCAGTAAAATCGCCCCGACTACGATTGCAATTAAGCCACTCAGACGTGAGAGACTGAGCCGTTCACGGTAAACGACGACCGCTAAAATAACGGTTGCAAACGTGCCCAGTCCAGCCCACATGGCATACGTCACCCCTAACGGCAGGCGTTGCATTGCAAGCGTTACAAGGACTAACGAACTAAAATATCCAACCAACACCATTATCGTTGGTATTAAGTTCCGAAAACCGTTTGCGCGCTTTAAGAAAAAGCTCCCTAAAACTTCCATGAAAATGCCACCAAATAATAACCCGTATGCCATCTTAATCACCTCACTAAAAATTTCGTTGTCCTACTATTCTACGGAAGTTTATTTAAAAAGGCAATCAAAAGATACGCCTGGCTGATTACAGTTTGATGACAAAAATAAATCGTATTCTAGACTATGCTACAGCGATCTAGCCATTTAATTTCAAAATTATTGTTAGCTGAGTGGCGATAACTCATTCAGCTTAACGAGCGTACGCAATGGTTACGATTCGAATACCGTCCAGTTGAAAAACTTTTCGCAATAAAATGTCAATAATCAGCATTTAAGACGTCATCCGCGACTCAAATCTCCCGCATCTAAAAAAAAAAGGACCAACTCAGCAGCTGGTCCCCACAGTCATCCTTAAATATAGAAATAAATTGAGAAAAACATCAACGTGGTTCCCACCATCACGAATAGGTGCCAAATAACGTGTAAATATTTAATCCGTGGGAAACTATATAGTAATGCACCTAAGGTAAACGCAACGCCCCCGGCAACTAATAACCAGAAGCCAGTGACACCTAAATGGTCCCATAACTGCCGACCACCGGCGAGGCACATCCACCCCATCAACACATAAATGACCGTTTCGACCTTTTTCAAACGTCCAGGCCAAACAGCATTAACCGTAATCCCAGCAATCGCTAAAATCCAAATCGTTAATAAGATCGTCCAGCCCAACCAACCCTTAATCGCCAGTAGACTGTACGGCGTGTATGTCCCAGCAATCAGCACGTACACGCCACTGTGATCGAAGATACGAAAAACTTCGCGGGCGCGCGTAAAGTATAATCCGTGAAATAACGTCGAACACGTATATAGTACAAACAACGAACAACCATATATAATAAACGCCGCCCATTCGAGGGGCTGACCATCCGCATATGCCTTGAGCATCAAAAAAACAAATGCAACGATACTTAAAATAATCCCAATCCCATGAGTCACTGAGTTGAGGACTTCATTTGTTATTTGATACTGTCGCGCCGACTGTGCCATGTTAATCACCTCATATTTATTGTTGACACCAGCATACCATCACATAGTGTAAATATCAATACATCTAGTTTATAAAACTAGGTAATTAACAAAAACATAACTAGTTCAAAAAATGACACTGCGAAATTAACCATTTCGCGGTGTCATGCTAAACACAATCTTATATTCAAGCTCATCGTGCGGTCCTCTAGGCCATGGATATCTATACCAGTGCCCACTACGAACCCACAGCGCTTACCACTCATCATAACTGATCAGTGGTAACACCTATTCAACCTAATTATCGGCTTCTTCAGCGTGAGCTGCGACTTGCTGAAAAATACTAATGATATGTTTATCGGCCAGCTGGTAGTGCACGTTACGTCCATTGCGTGTTCCCACAACTAATTTTAATTGTTTGAGGACCGTTAACTGATGAGACACATTCGACTGTGTCAGGGCTAATCCCGTCGCCAGTTCACCCACACTCAGCTTAGATACGGCCAACGCGTAGATAATCCGGGCACGCGTCGGATCACCAAGTGCCTTAAAGATTGCGGTGATCCGACTCAACTCATCAGTCGGCGGCATCAGTTCAGCCAACCGTTTGACGATCATTTCATGGTCCATTTCATTTTCCATCATAAACTCCAATTTCTAATTGAGATTGTCATGTAAGCGTGTTACAATACACATGAACAGCCATTCATATGTCTGCTCGTTCATATTTAAATTATAGCCATAACAAGGATAAATTCAACTAAGAAGTAGGTGATTCATATGGCACACAGCCATCAAATACAACAACAGACCAGCGCCTTCAAGATTGGGGTCGCCCTAAATACTGCCTTCATTGTCTTGGAAGCTGGCTACGGTTTTGCGAGCGGCTCACTGGCCCTAGTTGCCGATGCAGGACACAATCTCAGCGACGTCCTGGGCTTACTGATCTCCTGGCTGGCAATCTGGCTTGGACAAAAAAGCGCCAACGATAAGTACACATATGGGTACAAAAGCTCATCAATCTTGGCCGCCCTCTTCAACGCCGTCTTTTTACTAGTCGCTATCGGGGCCATTTCAGTCGAGGCCATCCAGCGCCTTAGTAATCCGGGTCCCGTCGCCGAATGGGATGTCATTATCGTTGCTGCTGTTGGGGTCGTCATTAATGGCTTTACCGCATTACTCTTTATGAAGGGCCAAAAGCACGATCTCAATATTAAGGGTGCTTTTCTCCACATGGCCGCCGACGCCGGCGTCTCCATCGGCGTGGTCATTGCTGGCTTCATCATCTTGAAGACTGGCTGGTTCTGGCTAGACCCCGTTGTTTCCCTGCTAATTGCCGTCGTGATTTTGATTGGTACTTGGGGACTCTTACGAGATGCGATGAATTATTCACTAGAAGCTGTACCGAACAATGTTGACCGCCAAGCAATCGCTGATTATTTAACCAGCCAGCCCACCGTCAACCAGATTCACGATTTACACATTTGGGGCATGAGTACTACTGAAACAGCCATGACCGTCCATCTCTGTCGTTCAACATTAGCTGACAATAATGCCTTTTTGGAACAACTGAACAAGGACCTAAGCGCCCAGTTTCCACTAACCCATATCACGATTCAGATTGAACTTGGCAAGGTGGATTATGAAACAACGGATAGTTCGATTTAGTTCATCTTCATAAAAAACGATACCGCAACCTCAGCGGTATCGTTTTTTCAAATATTCAGCATTTTTCGACGTTCGTACGTTAAATTAAGACATTAACGCACATTGCAGCACACATAACGTCATTCATTATATAATTTAAGTAATATTTATTAATTCAGATAATCTGGTTCACTTCATTCTTAGCTAACCACCTAGGAGGCACTTACATGAGCATCATCAATCGCGTTATCGGTATCATTATCACGCTTATCTTGTTATGCCAATGGTTGCTTGGCTATCAATTACCAGCTGCCATGGCGTTCTTCTTAGTGGCCTGGCTGATTGGCTTGGTAACGATGTGGCTGTTGCCAGACACGACGACGACCGCTAACCGCTAGTCGTGAGAGGGATACAAAATCAACTCATTCTAAAACACGTCACAAGGCCATTACAACTTGCTCTTGCGACGTTTTTTTGCTAACTTCACTATTGCTTAGAAAACGGTTAGACTGGTTCTACACGCCAGTATCACCGACCATTCAAATATGTTTTTGCCGCTTACCCTCATTGTGAACTTGCGCTTCATATTGCGATGGGACTAATAATCACACTGCCCATAACCACTCCGGATTAAAGCACCCACCTTGCTTACATTCACACATTGATACTCACAAAAATACGCAGGCATAAGCAAATAAAAAAGGCCAGCATCCGCCAGCCTAATTCTACCTAATTCAATTTAATCAATCCCGCCGCCAACAAAAACATGTGGGTGACGACTGGTCCAACGAAGGTCAAACCATGCCGGTGTAAATCCTTCGCAACGCGGGCGCCCAGGGGTGAGCGCGTCGGTAATTCATCATCGGGCGCCGGCATAATGATTGGTGTCGCATCGACAAACGCCCACAGGTAGTTGCTAAAGCTACCATACTCGGCCTGTAATTGTTGAATAGCACGCGCATCCTGAATGATTGCACGTAACTTACGACCATTGTGCATCACTTTGGGAGTCAACATCAGCCGTTCAAAATCCGGTTCGTCCAGGGCGGCTACGGCGTCTACCCGCAGCCCCGCCATATGTTGCCGCAATACTGGTAACTGACTAGCCGCGACCCGCCAGCCTAAACCCACTTGTAAGATTCCAACCACTAACAATTCAAATAAAACGTGATCATCGTACGTGGGAGTACCGAAGTAAGCATCGTAGTCCTTAACCCCATTCGCCGTAATATCGTCAAAATCATCCGGACTAATCATTATTCGATAACCAATAGCCATTCTCAATTCGGCCTAACAGCGTAATCAATTGCTTGGTTTCAGCCACATCGTGGACCCGGATGATCCGGCCACCCTTAAGCATCATCGCTGCTTCAGTGACCAACGTCATTGTTAACCGGTCTTCCTTCTTCAGGCCAAGCAATAGACCTAAATAACCTTTCCGTGAAATAGCCACCATCATTGGGCGTCGCAAGTAATTAAATTCATCAATGTTACGCATCATCACGTAATCCTGTTCCCCATGTGCGACTTGTGAATAGCCGATTCCCTGATCTAAAGCAATTCGTTCAATATCGATGCCATGACTCGTTAATGCTGCCAGATTTTGTTCAAAGAACCTACGCATACTGCTCGTCAGATCGGTATATTCTTGGTCACGACTACTGTGCATCGTTAGTAAGCCGACGCGACTGTCAGCCATCAATTTGAGCTTGCGAGGGTCGTCCGTGAAGGCGTTCACATCGTTAATAATGCTGACACCTTCTTCCAGGACGGCTTGCATGACATCATACTTATAAGTATCGACCGCTAAGACTGCTTCCGGGAAACGAGCCTTGATGGCGCGAATGTACGGCAACGTCCGGTCTAATTCAACTTGCGGCGTGACTTCCGTGAAGCCCGGTCGTGTCGTTTGACCATTAACTTCGATTACGTCAGCTCCTGCTTGTAACATGGCATCCACGTGATTCAGTACGTCATCTTTAGTCTTGTACTGGCCACCGTCGAAAAAGGAATCCGGCGTAATATTCATGATGCCATAAATCATCGGCTTCTTGGTGAGATTAAACCGGTGCTCACCCGCTTGCCAAAAAACATCATATTGTTTCATAATTTGGGTCAATTGAATTTGAGTCGTTGCTTGATCCGTAAAGACTCGCGACCATTGGTGGGTTAACTGGCGACCAGCTGTCTGGTTCAACAAGACGGTCAACTGTTCAGGACTCGCCAGCACGACCCCATCTAATTGCTGACATAGTTGGGTTAATCGGAGCTGCTGCTCCCGATTATAATCACTAAAACGCAAAACTAATTGTTGTTGTCGTTGAACTTGGGCATTCAACGCCTGACTCGCAAAATCCGTTGCTTGTGCTAATGAACTGGTGATATCTTGTACTAACATCTACTCCACCGATCCTTCCAATTTTTAAAGTTTTGTGATTAATTTTAAGGCGGCCCGTCCCCGGTGTGTCAGTGGGATGCGCCACGTTGTTGGTAATTCAGCCAAAGTCCGACCATAGCGCGGTAGCCAGAAAATTCGGTCAAATCCACCAGAATAGCGTCCAAATTGATAGGACGCTATGTAGCCGGTGATCGAAGCTTGTACGGCCAAGGTCCGCCCATCTGGCCAGGCAGCCGCTAACGTAGCGCGCATCACCGCTTGCCGCTCGTTGTTAGGAATATCGCGTAGGGCCGTTAAAATTTCCTGATTGCGAGCAAAGCCACTGACTGCAACCCCTAAGTCGCGCGCCGTGGTCACACCTAACAAGTCTGGTAACGCGGAAATCTCTAAGCCACTATCATCTGCGATAACCGGAACCCCTAGCTGTTGCGCCCCAAAACGAGCTTTAGCAACCGCGTTATCGACATAGCTCGTCGTCGTTTCCACGGGAAATTCGAGCCGCGGCGCCACTGTCAAGTACTGACGAGCAGTCAAGCCATAGTAAGCCAAACACGTGATCAAGTCGCGACTTTTACCAGCGTTGTTGGATGCGATCAACCAAGTCCTCATTGGCTTAACCCCGGCCAACCAGCCTGTTGGAGCTCACGAATGACATAAAATGACCCCGTTACAATAATCGCACTATTACTGGTTGCTTGCTGCTGAGCTTGCGTTAACGCATCCGTGATCGTCGTTGCAGTCAATAAGTCTGGCTGTCGTTGCATCGCAGCCGTGGTCATAAAGGTGGGCGTTAATAATGCGGTCGCCGTGTCGGCCAGCTTAGTCGCGGATAACGCTCGTTCTGGATTTGCGGGCGTATTTGTAATCAGGACGTCAGCTACCGGTAATAGTTCAGCCAGCATTTTAGGGTAGGCCTTATCTTGTAAGACCCCGACGATCCAAATCAATTTACGACCAGCGAGTAATTGCTTCACACTTACCACTAGTGCTGCCACGCCATCCGGATTATGCGCCCCATCGGCAATAATGACAGGTTGCTCCTGTAACACGGTCAACCGGCCTGGCAAGGAAACTTGTTGCAAGCCTCGGCGAACCGCACTGTTCGTCAAGTTAACTTGTTGCTGTTGTAGTACTGCAACCACAGTTAAAACCAACCGCAGATTTTGTAGCTGATAGGTGCCACTCAGTCCGACCGTTAATTGCGTCCAATCAAAAAGCTGACTGTGCGCATCAACGACGGTTTGCGTGAGTGTTTGCCCAGTCACCGTCAGTTGCACGTGCTTAGCAGTCACTAGCCGAACACCTTGATTGAGCGCTTCGGTCTGCAAAACAGCCAGGGCTTCTGGGTGTTGGTCAGCCAATGTCACTGCTGTTGTATGGGGCTTGATGATTTTTGACTTATTTTGCGCAATCGCGGTAATCGTGGGCCCAAGAATGGCGGTATGATCGAGGGCAATCTTAGTAAATACCGTGAGTTGGGGACTGGCTAAGGCGTTAGTCGCATCATACAAGCCGCCCAAACCGGCTTCAATGACCGCCCATTGCACGTTTTGATTCCGAAACCAAACGACACTAATGAGAAAGAACCATTCAAAGATGGAGACATCGCTAGCTGTCAGTCCCATATTTTGCAGAACCGGTAGAATCTCACGATACGTATCGATAAATTCCGCTGGACTGATCCACGTCCCATTGCATTGCAGTTGTTCACGCGCATCATTAATCGCGGGGCTGCTGAAGCGGCCAACTTGATACCCTTGCGCCCGCAGGATACTGGCTAACATAGCTCCCGTAGAGCCTTTGCCATTAGTCCCAGCGATATGGATCACATGGTAATAATGGTCAGGGTGGCCAAGATGTGCCATGATTCGCCGTAATAACGGAACACGCTGATGATTATTGGCTAACATGGCTTGATTTAGTTGGGCTAATAAGTCCTGATAATGTTGTTCAATCGTCCCTGTATCCACTCAATCACCTACTTTGCGATTCGCTGTAAGAATTCTCGTTTCAAGTCTAAATCCGTCTTGAATTGACCACTGTAATAGCTACTTTCCGTATGCACACCCGGTTTGCTAACACCCCGCATCTCCATGCACATGTGCCGCGCCGTGATTGAGACCGCGATCCCAGCCGGGTCAAGAATTCGTTGTAATTCTGTTGCAATGGAAACTGTCAACCGCTCCTGAACGTTCGGCTGTTGACTGCAATAGTCAATCAAGCGAGGAATCTTACTCAAGCCAATCACTTGTTCATGCTGCGGCACATAAGCAACTTGAACCGTGCCAAAAAACGGCAAAAGGTGATGCTCACACATCGAATAGAATGGAATATCCTTAAGTAATACCATTTCAGTCGGATGCTCAACCTTGAACAGTTTATAATTATCAAATGGTGCGGCGGTCTTAGTAGCGAAAACTTCCGCATACATTCGTGCAACCCGTGCTGGTGTTTCTACTAATCCCGGTCGGTCAGGATCTTCACCAACTGCACTTAAAATTTCTCGTACTGCATGCTCAATCTTTGCTTGGTTCTTCTCATCAATCATCTAACTCACTCACATTTCTTACTTTTTTAATCCAACTCTGATCCTGATTAGCCGCAATCAATTGGGCCACTTGTGGTCCAACTAACACATCAGTTTTGGCGATTTCAGCAGTTGGCAGTAGCACAAAGTTGCGCTTAGCTGCCTGCGCATGCGGAATCGTCAGCGTCGCTGTGTTGATTTGCCGGTCGCCCCAAAAAATAATATCCAAATCAATCGTACGTGGCCCCCAGTGAACCAAGCGTTGGCGGTGGCCCGCCTGCTCAATTGTATGTAATTCATCCAATAGTTCTTCTGGTGTCAAATTAGTCGTTAAGGATACCGAAACATTGTAAAAATTGGCCTGATCACGCTTTCCCCACGGTTGAGTCTCATACCAATGAGATTCGTCAATCACGTTTACCCCATTGACGGCTCGTAATCGGCTAAGGGCTTGCTGAATATTTTGGACGCGCGGATGAATATTGGAACCAACACTCAAATAAACCCGTTCTTCCCTACTTGCCATTCGGCGTCCCCTCCACCTCAATTTCCACATCATCAAAGATTCCAGGCATTGGTACGCTATATTTACGAATTTTAATATTGATTGCATCCGCCGCGGGAAAACTTGTCAATAACGTCTGCAATAAGTGGTTAGCTAGCGATTCAATCAACTTGTATGAATGGGTCGTTACAAATTCATCGACCACGTTACGGACCGCCGCGTAATTGATGGTCTCGTGAACGTCATCGTGTTGAACCTTGGTTTCGATAGGATATTTAATGGCAATATCTAGCCCTAGTTGTTGACCATTACGCCGTTCTTCCGGAAGTACCCCGTTAAACGTGTGAAAGCGTAAATTATTAATTCGAATCATGCCCATAAGTATCCCAGCCTCTTTCTTGCTCATTTTTACTTATAATCATAGCATGAAGGACGCTCAATATGATAGTAATCAACCAAATAACCCCATAAAAACTAGCAATCGTTCGGGAACCGAAAAAAGTGCGTTGCTAACGAACCGGTTCATCAAAAAAGACGTTGCTGGTCAAAAAACCAGTAACGCCTTTGTCTTAGTTTAAAGCAGTCGTACCCCCACCATGAACTCTAGGAATCCGTAGTCGTCCCATCATTAAAATTAATCAAATTACTGAGGTAATGGCTAGTTAGACCAGGTGTCTGCTTCACAATATAGGTGGCGAGCGGTGACTGCGTCATTTGCGTCTGAATAAAGCTCGTATTGACGATGTTCGCCAACGACAACGCGACAAAAATAACCAGATACGTCACGACAAATGACACGATTCCACCCGCAACACTGTTCACTTGCTTAATAACTGGTAGCCACGTAATGCTACGTGAAACACGGCCTAACAACCGAATCACTGACCACCCTAACGAAATTAACACGAAGAAAGCGACCAGGTTAATGA